>NZ_LKBH01000261.1:0-12837 GCF_001402935.1 Acidiplasma cupricumulans
ATTTATAAACGTTATTTTTTCAAAGAATATTTATTTAACAAAACGATAATTAGCCATGATTACCTTTGATGATGTTAAAAATGCTGAGAAAATTATTGATGGAAGGCTGCATAGAACACCACTGGTTCATTCAAAAACCTTTAGTGATATGTTTAATGCAGATGTATATTTTAAAATGGAGATTTTTCAGAAGACAGGGTCCTTTAAATCCCGGGGAGCCTTTGTAAAGTTTGCATACTTAACAGAGGAGGAAAAGAAAAATGGCGTGATAACAGCCAGTGCCGGGAACCATGCACAGGGCGTTGCATTCGCTGCAAATGCCTATAATGTAAGGGCCACAATAGTAATGCCGGAGTTTACAACACCGGCCAAAATAAACGCAGTTGAATCATACGGTGGCCATGTAATACTTAAGGGATCAAGCTATGATGAGGCGCATGATTATGCTGTTAACCTTGGAGTTGAAAAGGGGATGACATTCATAGAGGCTTACAATGATGAGAAGGTTATTTCAGGCCAGGCAACAATAGGCAAGGAGATAATGGATGATTTAAATCCTGATGTAATTATAGTACCAATAGGTGGGGGCGGCCTTATTTCAGGAATATCGTTTGCAGCCAAATCTATGAATCCAAATGTAAGGGTAATAGGGGTTGAGTCTGAAAAGGCAGACTCCATGGTAAAATCACTAAAGGAGGGCAGAATAGTTTCCTACACAAGCAATGATACAATTGCTGATGGCATAGCTGTAAAGTACCCCGGGAATATCACATTTGAGATGGTTAAGAAATACGTTGATAATATTGTTACAGTGAATGATGAGGATATAGCATATGCACTTTTTAAATTGCTTGAAAGGGAAAAGGTTCTTACCGAACCCTCAGGTGCAGTGGGGCTTGCCGCATTGCTTGAAAACAAAATTGATGTTAAAAATAAGAAGGTGGCCATTGTTTTATCCGGCGGAAATATAAACTTCCTGTTACTCTCAAATATAATTTACCGCGCACTTGAAAGGGAGGATAAATTGATCAGGCTTGAATTTAAGCTTCCAGACCATCCCGGAATAATGATAAAGATAGTTAATGCAATTTCCAGTGTTGGTGCAAATATATACCATGCTGAGGTTGATAATCTTAAAAAAAATACACCAATAGGATATCAGAACCTTTTATTTACAGTAAATATTGTGGATAAAAAAAGGATTAATGAACTTCTGGAAAAGTTAAATAAACTTGGCTTTGAATATAATATTGTAAATTAATTTATATTGTATAATACCATTTATAAACACCCCTGGCCTGAATATATCCACCAAGAATATTGCTCTGATAAACACCGTATACGAGAACATATGAACCAGTTGCAGGAGCAGTGCCATTATAAAATACATCTATGGTGTTTCCGTAGTCATTAACTGTCATAAATGTCTTATTATTCACCGTTATTAATCCCGTAATATTTCCATATATATAATATGATTTTCCGTTATGCATTGAAGATTCTGAGGTGTTTAATGCCAGCGGTATTATACCATATGAAACAAGAATTATAATTATCAATATTGCAACATATATTATTTTTCTTGATGTTCTTTTTTTCATGCAATCTTTAAATAAATATCCATATATTAAATTAATGTATTATGGAAAACTCATTAATATTATCATATTTTTCAGGCGTTTCAACTATCCTATCTATAACAGCCCCTGGAATTTTATGTGCATATTTCATTAATTCCCTAATTTTATCCTCATCGCCGCATATCAACGATTCAACGCTTCCATCATCAAGATTTTTAACCCAACCATAGAGACCAAGTGATATTGCCCTTGCTCTTATATGGGCCCTGAAACCTATGCCCTGAACATTTCCATAAAAAATGACATGAATGCAATTCATAAATAATAATAGTAAATAAAAATAAATATTTTACACTAAATTTATATAAAAATTTTTTTTAGTTTTCCTTAACTGCCTTGTCCTCGACCTTTGTTTTGGCCGTTGATACTTTTGGCATTATTTTACCACTGCTGTAAAGGTATGCATATAATAACATCAGCAGAAGATAGAATATTCCTCCAAGTATGCTCAAATAGAAATTAAATGCAAGCATTGAATTGGGAGAGGCAAATGCATTAACAGGAAATGCCCCGCCTGCTATCTTTGTTACAGGTAATTCAAGGGATAGCATTGCAAAGGTCATTAATGTAAACCACAGTGGCTTATATGAAGCATACTCTGTCGTTGATTTCATCATATACATTACCGGTATTATTAATGTAAGTATTATTGGCACTGCAAGATATGCAGCCACTGAAACCTTATCTATATGTGCAATTTCCAGGTATGCATATGAATCGAGTATTAAACCGATAATTATTGTTGCTAATGGTACATAGCTTGTGTTTTTAACTGTCCTGTAAAAGACCTGCGACATGCCAAATGAGATGAATAGGGCGCCTATAAGGAATACCCAATAAACACCACTGCCAAGTATTGGTAAATAATTTATGTATGATGCATCGAGTGGTTTTAATACCAGATGTATGCCAAGGCCTGTCATTAATATTGCTATGGCAGTAACGAAACCAACAACCATCAAAAACGTTGTAACTGCATAGAACATGTACAGTGGTTTGCTGTCAACCTTCTTCCATATGAACTCAGCGTATATTATTGAAGCATTTCTAAGCACCAGTAAAAGAACGAACAGACCAACCACAGGTATGAACAGGTATGATGCTATTGGTGTAAGACTTGAATATATTAATTCTAACTCAACAACAAAGAACACTATCATTGTACCTGTAATTTCCCAGATTGGCACTATATGCTTTAACACGTTTTCCTTTGTTTTTTCATAGTTTATAAATATCGGGAATATTGCAATAAATTCTGATCCAAGGAACGCAAACATTGCAGCCAGAACCAGCTTAATGAATACCCCATCAGCATTCAAAAAAAATGAAGACATTTTATCTCATCCCCGCTTTTATTCCACTTATATTTTTCTTTTCCTCCTCTATTCCAAGATCCTGCTCAGCCTTTTTGAGATCATCCTCGATGTTGCTCAGTTTTAATACCTTTGCGTTAAAGTAGAATGTAAATGGTATTATTATGGCGTAAAACAGTATCACACCGACACCTATATACCATACTGCAGGTGAGTAGGATGCAGCCTGTGATAATGACATAACACCGTAGTACATATGGCCATTAACAAGTATTCCGCCTGGGGTTGGTGATTTTATAACGTATGGTACCCTGCCCACTTCAGCTGTCCACCAGCCATCCTCCATTGTAAACATACCAAGGGCGCCAAGGACAATAAATGAGTAAAGCACCCATTTCATGTTATAAACATTCTTTTTTAATGCCCTGAGTATCAGGAATACAAGCCAGAAGAAGCCCATTAGGACGCCAAAGCCGACCATCAGGTCAAGGAGATCATGCACGAATGATGGTGCCCATACGCTTGATGGATATGATGACAGACCCGGTATTGCGCCATGGCCAAGTGTCGTCGGATATGCAAGGAGTGACTGCGCCAGTGGTAATTTTAGATAATCTGCGGCATGACCGTTTATAATTATGCCGAATATATATTCGGGTGCACCGTATGTTACAGGATGCATGTCAAGCTCAAGTGATGCATATTTTAATGGTTCAAGGGCAAGAAGCGTTGATAATTCAAGTGATCCACTTATACCTATGAGTATAATATCTATTATGCCTATCACAGAAAGAATATTCATGGCGTTCTTGTCTATAATCTTTTCATCATCGTTTTTGGCCTTAAGATATTTGTATGCAAAGTAAGCAAGCAATGCCATTGCCCCCGCAAAATACATTGTGGTAAACATATGGAATAGCTGTGCCCCTGTTGATGGCTCATAGAATACCTTTAACGGGTTAACATCCTTAATTACACCATATTGCAGATAATACGGAATATTGAATGAACCTGTTGGTGTGTTCATCCATGCATTAACGTTTGTTATTAGCCATGCTGAGCCGCCTGTTCCTATAAGGACTCCCCAGCTGACAAGCCAGTGGTTCCAGCGGTTTTTAAAGTTGTCCCAAAAATAAACATATATCATTAATGTTATAGACTCTACTAGGAATGCAAAAACCTCTGCATAAAAGCTTGACATTGCAACAGCGCCAACGACCTCCATGAATTTGGGCCAGAACAGGAAGAGTTCAACGGCCATAAATACTCCCGAGGCGGTACCGACTGCAAAATTAATTACAAGTGCTATGGTGAGTTTATGTGCAAGGACCTCATAATGTTTATTTTTATATTTTAGTGCAATAAATTCAGATATTGTAATGAGCAGTGCCATTGCCAGTGTGATTGCCACCAACAATATATGCGCACTAACCGTGTATGCAAATATAGACGCATCCCAATTTATATACGAAATTGCCATATTAATCAAGAAAATAATTTTTGAACATTATATATCCGTTATTACTAACATATAAACTTTTTGTAAATGTAATTACTTTTAATATTGTTGACGCAAAAAAATAAAGGATTTTGATTTATAATAGATATTATGTGTTTATCACCTTTGCTTTGTCGCTAATACATATTAAATTGAATGTATTAGTTATAAAAATATTGTAATTTAATAAATTTTTTCATAAAACTAAAATCATATGACATCTAATATTTGCTTATTATTGTTATCACATCCTCATCATTAACCCTATAATCAAGGCCAACCTTTGCCTCTATTTTCCTTGATGGACCTGTGATAATTGCATATCTAAAATTTTCCAGCATTTCCCTGCTAATTTTACGGCATACGTCCCTTACAGTTGATCCTGAATTTAATATCATGGGACGCTCATAGTCAACGATTCCTGCCTTGTTCCTCATGTAAACCCTGACAAAATCAAGTGATTTGTATATTCTTTCCTTCAATTTTTCAATGTTATACATTGTTGCGGCCGAAACCTCAAGATAGTCTCCAAATTTTTCTATCTTATTCCTTAAGGTATTTTCATCGTGTGGCATATCCACCTTATTTACTACCATGATTGACTTAATATACACAATATTGCCCTTGAAAAAATCTATTAAATCATCAATGTCCACATTCTCCCTTATGTATATATCCCCATTTACGATCTTGAATTCCTTTGCTATGTCCCTTATGTCATCCACAGAAATGTCAACAAACTTTGGTTTATGTATTCTTAATCCCCCATAATTTGATTTTTTTAATGATATATCCTTTTTTCTTTTGTTTAATACTATTCCAGACTTGTACAGCTCATTTATTATCCTGTCAAGGCCCTTTGCCTCAATATCTGTTACAAGGACAATTAAATCCGCATTCCTGGCAGTGCTTATAATCTCACGGCCCCTGCCCGCTCCGAGTGCGGCATTGTCTATTATTCCAGGCAAATCCAGTATCTGTATCTGTGCGCCGTTATAGTTCAATGTTCCTGGAATTACATTTAATGTTGTGAATGCAAAGTTACCAACGGTGCTTTTTTTATTTGTCAGTGCATTTAATATTGAACTTTTTCCAACGTTTGGGTATCCAACAAGCGCAACTGTTGCATCACCACTTTTTGGAACTGAAAAACCGTATCCGGAGGATTTTTTATGTGATTCCTGTTCAAGTTCCAGTTTTGATATTCTCGCCTTTAATATACCTATATGCTTTTCTGTGGCCTTATTTTTTTGTGTTTTTTTAATTTCGTCTTCTATTTCCTTAATTCTTTCCTCTATGGTCATGATATCACTGTAAGCTCATATAAGAATATTGATTCAAAATCAAAATCCATGGACGCAATTTTTTTAAAATTATACCTATTATTATAATTTTTAATTAACAGGTTTATGTCGGTTAAATCTGATAATACAATGTAAATGTTTCCATGCTTTTCAAGATATTTCCATGCATCATTGAGAAATCTTGAAATAACCTTAAAGCCATCAGAACCACCAGACCACTGTGGGCTTTCTCCCTCCACCGGCAAATATGGTGGGTTAAAAATTATTGTATTATATTTCCCATTTACATTTTCAAAAAGATCTGACTCAATAACATTGATTCTTACATTGTTTTTTTCTGCATTGTGCTTAATTAATTTTATGGCGTCTTCAGATATGTCCGTTGCGGTAACAATTTTACCAAGGGATGCAAAATAAATTGATATTATGCCTGACCCAGCGCCTATTTCCAGCATTCTGGCGCCGGGATTTGCATGATCCATTACCATGTATGAATCCTCTGCAGGTCTATAAACTGAATCTGAATAATCCATGTCAAGCATATCCATAATAATATTAAATTAATATTTATATTTATTAATTTTAACCCGAAATAACATGGGAGGTCCCATTTTCCTTGACAACCTCATATGAATTATCGGCAACAGAGGTTAGCTCACTGTGATGTGTGATAATTATCATCTGCGGTATGTTGGTTTCACCCTTAAGTGAGTACTGTATTATATCCTTTAAGTTGTTTCTTCTGTCCTCATCAAGAAAATTTGTGGGCTCGTCCATGATAACAGTGCTGATTCTATCAAGGACATACTCCGCCACAGAAAGCCTTAGTGCTATTGCAAGGGCGGTTTTTTCACCACCAGACAGTGATTCCAGTGTTTGTTCCATTGAATTCTGTGATACCTTTATATTAAAGTTTTCATCTATGCTTATATCGTCAAAATCCAGATTAAATGACATTAAATATTTTCTTGTTAAATTTGTAATTGATGCCGATGCATCCTTTCTTATAAGGGCCTGGATCCCATTAACATCAAATGCCCCTCTTATTTTTTCAAGGTTAACAATTGCAGATCTTATTTTTTTAAGCCTTTCATAATCTCCTGAATATTTTTTTATTTCTAAATTATAATGATCTTTTTGCAAATTATTTGTATCCATTTTTGCAATTGCAAGATTTATTTTCCCTGAAAGTTCATCGTATTCAGCCCTTAACTCCGCATATTTATTTTCATCATTCTCAAGCAACCTTATTCGATCATTCTGATCTTTTAGATCTCTTATTATTTTGTTAAGGTCTTCCTCCATTGATTCCATATTCTGCTTATACATGTCTATTTTGGCCCTAATGGCCGATTCAAGTTTCTCATCGTCCATCAACTTTTTTAGTCTGGACTGAAGATCATATGTATTATTATAAACATTATAATCGGGAACAAAATTTAATTTACCCTCAATGTCTGATAGGTTTTTTATTATTTCATTAACCTCATTGTTATAATTATTAAATTCTTTATTTAGCTCATTTATGTCCATTGATTCCAAAAATCCCTTTAACCGGTTATATTCCTCCTCAGCCCTTTCACCGGCATTTATATCAGCCTCAAGGGCTTTTACCTCAGCCTCCAGCTGTTTATATGCATCGTACTGGGGTTTAAAAGCCTCCATTTCCCCTGTTAATTTATCCCTCTCTGAGGTCATAACAGAGATATCATGGAGCAATGCCGGTATTGCAGATGCATCGGCAGAGTTTAATGTATCATGCACTGTCTTTAGCCTTTTTAATTCATTATCTATCTCCTGGTTTCTTTCAACCAGTTTATTAAGCCTTTGAAAATTTTCACTTCTTTTTAAATTATATTCATTTAAAATATTTTTAATATGGTCATCTGTTAATTTTGACCCGCATAGGGGGCATACGCTTTTTCCCTGCAGGGTATTTATGTTTTGCTGCAATTCAATATTATCCCTATTTAATGATGCAACATCCTTTTTAATGGATATTTTCTCACGTTCAAGGTCTTCCATGTGGTTTCCTATTCTTAATTTTTCCTCCTCAATATTATCTGTATTTATGTTTCCCAGCCTGGCCTTTAGACTGTTAAGCTGAATTACCATGGATTTTTGCTGGTTCTTTATCTGTTCAATACGGTAAAGCATGTGCTCATATTCCCTAAAATTTACCTCATTTTGGGCCATCAGGGATTTTTTCTCATCCAGAAGTTTTTTGTTTCTTTCATATATTTTATGGCGCTGCTCAACAGCCTTTAAATTCTCCATATTTTTATTATATGTTTCAATTTTTGATGATATGTCAGATATGCTCTTTTGAAGTTTCTCCAAATCCCTTTTTTTAATAAAATATTCGTCCATAATTTTCCTCATGGAATAATATGGATTTTCCTCTATTTTTTTAATTTCCATGCTTAAATTGGCAGATTCAGATAGTTGATTGTTGAGTTTATTTATATCATTTTTAATTCTTTCAATGCTATTTTCAATGTCTGCCCTTCTTTTTTCATAAAACTTTATATTTTCCCTTAAACCATTTAACTCTTTTATATTTTTATCAAGACCATTGAGTTCTTCCTTTAAAGCCAGTTCGGCATTTTTCATTTCTTCAAGTTCCCTTGCTATATTCTGATTTTCATTTTCAAGATTTTTTATATTTTCTTTATATGTATCAATTTTTAATTCTGATGATAAATATTGTTCAGATTCTGATCTTAACATACCAATAATTTTTCCTATCTTATCGGCATTTTTTGACAATAATGTTAGGCCAATTATATCACTAAATACCTGCTTTCTCTCCTTTGGGGTTCCGGAGATCAGTGAATCCATCTGGCCCTGTTCAACAAAAACAGAATTTTTAAAAACATCCTTTGACACATTTAATATTTTTGAAATTTCAGATGTTACACCCTCATATGTTTCAGCTATTAACAATCCATTTTTTTTGGCATATGAAAGCCTTTCCAAATTTTTTGAACCCTTTATGCCAAGTGACCTAAAAATTTCATATTCATCATTGTTGATTCTAAATGTTATGGTTACCTCTGCGTTTTTTTTACCCTTTTTAATCATCTCTATGTTTTTTTCATTGTTTCTGGAGTCTGAAAAAAGTGCAAATTTCATGGCATCGAGTATGCTTGTCTTCCCCGCGCCGTTTTTGCCCGTAATAATATTTATCCCGGGGTCAAAGTTAATTTCACTATCCTCGTGAGATAAAAAATTTTTTAAATGAATTGATTCAATTATCATTGCCTATCCCCATTATATCCTTTATAAGTTTATATGCAGAATCCACATCCTCATTTTTGATCGTTTCAAATATTTTATCAGCAAGTTCAGCGGTATTTTTATCATTAAAATATGCATTAAAATAATCAAGAAGTTTGTTCATGTTTGGTTTTTCAACTATTTTTTTAATTTCCTTCTCAAAAAGTGGACCACGAACTATTATATCATTAATAGCCTTTATCTGTTTCCTGACAAGGTCTCTATCGCCTGAACCATGTATTGTGAGTGTTATCAGCGGCTTTTTGTCATTATCCCTTTTTTGATTAACTATGGATTTTAGATCATTTTGAAAATTAATGAAATCTGAATCTATTATATTCTGATATCTTGTTGATTTAAGCTTAATTTGCTGGACGCTTACATTTCCAGATGTAATTTCTACAAGATTTACCGACTTTTTATATTTTAGATAATGTTTTATTTCACTTGTGCTGTTTAAATCTGTGGAACCTGCATATGAGAAAACAGGATATCTATCATCGATTAAATTTGAATCGTGTATATGCCCAAATGCAAGGTATTTATAATTCTGGGGAAGCTGTGATGAATCCACCTCGCAGGCCTCTGATATGAAATATGGATAAACGCCCTGGTGGGACATTAATATTGAATTTTTATATTCTCCTGCAGCAACATTACCTTTTTTATACTCCTCCTCAATAAAATTTTTTCTTAATCCTTTCATATTGGAAAGGCCGGATATTAAGATGTCCTCGCCTGAATAGTTTACCTTTATATTTTCTATTGAATTTATACCAAGCAATTTAACGCCAAGAAAGTCAAAAATCCTTGAGGCAATCTCATCGGTCCTTTTCGGGCGGTCGTGGTCTCCCATTATAAGGTACATAATCTTACCATTGTTATATAATTTCAGTGCTGCCTTTTTAAATTCATTAAGTGCCCTGTTTGATGGCGACCATGTGTCAAAAAGATCACCGGTATGGACAAAAAAATCCACATGCTCATTTAGCCCTATATCTATTGCCTCATTAAATGATTCATAAAAATCATTCTCGCGTTCATCCATCATATATTCCTTATAACCTAGATGCGTATCAGATAAATGCAAAAATGTGGCCATTAAAAATCACCAAGGAGATTTTTATTTTTCTTTTTTATCTCATCAGGATTATTCATTTTTCTGACCTCATCGCGTGCCTCCTTTAGCAATGATATAATGTCTATGTCGGATCCTCCTGGCTTTGTTTCCCTATCCCTGACCTTTATAATTACAGGCATTTTAACTATTTCACCGACAATAATGGCCTCACCTGTATCTAGTGAGGGCAGATCCTCCATTAATGATTCTGTTATATTTTCACTGCTTTGAAGTATTGCGTTCTGGTCTATTGGATTTGTAACCCTCAATATAATCTGCGAATTACACTGGCTTAAAACATCAGCGTCTATTTTTCCAGGCCTCTGGGTTATTACTGTTAAAAATATTCCAAATTTTCTACCCTCTGCGGCTATTTTTTTGATCATCCCTGCTATGTTGCTATTTACCCTTGGCGGCACAAAGTTATGGGCCTCCTCAACAAAGATAAAAACAGGATATTTAAATTCAGATGATATTTTGGAATCGTAAATTTCACTTAAAATCCTGAATGAAAAATAATTTGCAAGGTACTGATCCATGCCCGAGAGATCGAGCACGGACATTTTTCCGGGGCCCAGATAATCCTTTATGCCTGTTGTGTAATCCGAAAATATTTCCCTTATTTTCTCAAGAAAAACCAGCCTCCCCTTAATTTTTCTG
This sequence comes from Acidiplasma cupricumulans, assembly GCF_001402935.1. NCBI lineage: Archaea > Methanobacteriati > Thermoplasmatota > Thermoplasmata > Thermoplasmatales > Ferroplasmaceae > Acidiplasma > Acidiplasma cupricumulans. The sequence continues at coordinate 10,815 of NZ_LKBH01000261.1, forward strand.
TAATCATCCTGTGGGAGCTTCTCGGCCGTATTCATAAAATCGTTTAAATCCTTTTTGCCCTTCATTGCCTTTAGAATATCATCGATTAATGGTGACATCTGTGTGTAATTATCCTTAATTCCCATAATACCCTTAATATCATCGGCTGTAAGGTCCTGAAACCTGATTGTAAATTCCTTTATAATTCCGATATCATCCCTTGAATATCTACCGGTGCTCAGCGGCGTTCGAAATACATCAATATTATCAGAGTAAATTTTTCCATCCCTGTCTTTTTTCATGAAAACATAATCGGCATGTGGGTCCAGAACTATTATTGATGCCCCCTTCTTTAAGAGTTCCTCCATAATAACAGATGCGGTGTGGCTCTTACCAGCACCGGTCTGTGCCAGAATTGCGAGATGACGCCTCATTCCCTTTATATTTATTGATACGGGCACACCAGTATCTGGCAGATTGCCAATGTATAAAGACTCTTCATCTGGAAATGAGAATAACTTTTTTAAAATGGCTGATGATAGTTTATATACCTTTAATCCCGGGGTTATTATTTCCCTGGATTGAACAAGATTGTCATTTTCAAGCCGGCCAAGAACATTGACATAACTCATGTTTGTTGAATCGTTTATTTTATTTTCAGTATACCTCTTTATGCTTTCGTAATCAATTGATTCGTCCATTAAATCGCTTTTCGAAACAATATCCTCTATTCTTCCTATAACGATGCTTCCGTTTATGTTAAGACCAACGTACTCCCACTTTTTAATATCTGCATTTTCAGATATGACAAACTGGAAGTGTCCTGATGAATTTTTACCGGCTGTAAAGCCTATTTCATACTCTAAGTCTTGCACGCCTTTCACCCCTGCTTTCATAAAATGTTATGCCTGTAATTTTTTCAAATGTTTTCATATAAAGATTTTCCATTTCATCACTTCTAAATTTTACCCTCTTATCAACATCATAAAGCCATATATTATATACCTTATATGAGGTATAACCATAAAATATTAGTTCAAGAATTTTTTGGTCAAGATTATACGGGCTGGCATTTTTTGTTTCCATCATTAATTCCTGTGATACGATCTGAACCTTCATTGGCAGGTCATCTGCCCTTGGAAGAACATCAAATGAAATATAATTAACATCTGTTCCAGAAAAATTTTGCCTGTATATCAATGGTGTGGTATAGCCGGTTCTATGCGCCAGGGATTTTATAATTAAATGGTCATTTGTATATTCCTTTTTAGCCTTTTTCACAATTTCATCCGGGTACATGCCTGGCTTAAGGTTCTCAAGCAGGAATTCCTTAAATGATTGTGAATAATTGCTTTTGGATATAAATATTAACCTAACATTGTTTTTAAAGGCCATTTGCAGCATTTTTTTAAGATTTTTAAAATAAATATCCATAAAATTATCATAATTTTCTATATCAAGGCCCTCATTTAAATGCGATATGCGACCCTTAAATGAACCGTCAATAAATATATATTCAGGTTTTTCAGTTTCAAGCAACTTTATTATGGATAAATGTTCCGAGTTTTCCATCAAAAGTATTGTAAAATTTCTTAACTTTAATGGATCAACGTAAACAGTGTCCATAAAAAAATCCTTGGTAAATTTTTCACCGTATATTGTGTATGCCCTTATTATAATTATGCTCTTTCCGTTGTATAGTGTCCTTACAAACTCTGAGCTGTCAGTTGCAGCCACATCAGCATTAATATTTCCCTTAAAATTAAAGTCAATAAAATTTTTATCAAAAACCTCCTGGTAAAGTCTGTAAAATTCTGAATTCTTTTCAAGGTCCAGTGATTTTATAATATTGTTTTTATTTTTATTTAAGAATTCCAGGAAATCTGAATATGTATCCATTGGATTACATTAAACGCAAATTTAACATAAACTTTTGCATACTTTTATTATTCCTGTGGATATTATTCAGCCTTTTATCCATAATCATATTTATTAAGAATTAATAATTTTAAAAATCAGGTGAAAAATTATATAAAATCATTTA
>NZ_LKBH01000262.1:0-12010 GCF_001402935.1 Acidiplasma cupricumulans
TTAATACTTTAGGATAAATTTTATTTTTATATATAGTGAATGTTAAGATAAATTTTAAATAATATTTATATCATTATTATTAATTAATAAGCATGGAGTATGAATATAGGAGGCCAACCTGGGATGAATACTTTATGAGGATGGCCTATCTTGCCGCATCCAGATCTAACTGCACCAGAAGAAAGGTGGGTGCTGTTATCGTTAGGGATAACCAGGTTCTGGCCACAGGCTATAATGGACCACCAACACACACCGTTAACTGTGACGTTGTTGGATGCATACGTGATGAGATGGGTATACCATCAGGCGAAAGGCATGAACTGTGCAGGGGATTGCATGCTGAACAGAATGCAATTATAGAGGCTGCTGTAAATGGAGTAAGCATTAAGGGAGCCAAAATATATGTTACCACACATCCATGCGTTGTTTGCTCCAAGATGATAATGAATGCAGGATTAACAGAGATTATATATGCTGAAGGTTACCCTGATGACCTTGCAAAATTAATGCTTCTTGAAAGCAATATTAAGATAAGGGAGTTCAGGCTTCCTGATTCTGATATAGAGAATATCATAGGAACCTTCTACATACATAAGGATGGGGAGGATTAATTTTTAAGATTATTTTTTATAATAAGCACTAAAAAGATAATAAGCCGATATGGTGTCGCTCTGTTAATTGCATATAAATATGGAATTTGTTTGCAATGAAAAATGTATTGCTTTATAATGACTAAAAAAATCATGGTGCAATATAATAACATTTTAGTAGAAAACTTTATATACTATTTTTTAATATATAAGTTGACAACTAAAGGTTGTCAACTGAGGTGAGATATATGGTGGATAAAAAATATGATGACTGGGATGATATATTTGATGAGCTGTACGATGAATTTGGCTTTGACATGAGGAGGATAAATAACGAAATAGCCAAATTCTGGGAATCTGTAATGAAAGGTAACAGTAATGCCAAGGTTATGGGTCCATATGTATATGGCTTTACATATAAGATAGGCCCTGACGGCAAGCCAACATTCCAGGAATTTGGGAACGTACCAAGGAGGCTTGGATTCAACGAGAACATAAAAGAGGGTTTCAGGGAGCCATTAACAGATATCAATGAGGATAATAAAAATATATACATAACATATGAACTGCCCGGCGTTGATAAATCAGACATAAAATTAACTGTAAATGAGTATAATGTGGAATTAACTGTTGACACTGACAAAAGAAAATATTACAAAAACATAGAGTTCAACACACCAGTGGATGTAAACAGCGTTTCTGCAAAGTTCACAAATGGTGTCCTCGATGTCACAATATCAAAAACTGGCGGAAGGAATTCTGGAAAGACAGTGAAAATAGATTAAAACCATTAAATTATTCTTTTTAATTTTAGGGTGATTTCAATGGAGGATGATCTATGGACGTTACTTAACATACTGGAAAATAATACCAGAAGGGAATTGCTTAAAATGCTGGCAAATTATGATTCATATGCACTTGAGCTTAGCAAGGCCATGGGAATATCACAGCAGGCAATTAACAAGCAGCTTGATATACTGGAAAAAATAGGGCTTGTGTCTGCCAGCGGAATTATACCATCCTCCCTTGGTGCACCTAGAAAAATATATAAATCTCAGGGATTTTCAACGATAATTATAGATTATTCAAAAAATTTTATGGGAATCAAAAAACTGGATATAGAATATGAAAATAAAGTTGACCTGCCTGATTTAAACATCTCTCTTATAAAAAAATTAAACGATATAAATAATGCCATAAATGATATTGAGAAAAAACGTACCGAATTACTGGCAATAAAAGATAAAATTATTGAGAAATTAAAAACTGCGGCGGATAAATACGATGATTTCTGCAGAAAGGTAATAAGATCATTTCTTGAGAATCTTGATATATCCAGGACATCAAAGGAAACAGGTGTTCCGGAATACGTTGTGAATGAAATAATTACAAAATTTACCAGTGAATAAACTTTATATAATGTATAAAAATCAATTTCCATGAAGGTGTCGATAAAATTCGATAATGATATAGGGTTTATATCAGATGATGGGAAGGATGATGTAAAAATTAAGAATTCGATTGTTGGAAAGGATATTTATCATTCACCAACAGAATTATTATTAATGGCCATGGGTGCATGCACCAGTGATGATGTTCTTGTAATTTTAAACAAAATGAAGATGGATATAAAATCATATAGATGTGAGATTGAGGGAGAAAAAAGGGATGAGCACCCAAGATTTCTCAAATATGCGAAAATACATTATATATTTGAGGGAGATGTTGATCCGGAAAGTGCAGCAAAGGCCATTAAATTATCAATGACAAAGTACTGTTCAGTCTCATTAACTGTTAAAAATGCAGGTATCAATGTATCATATTATTTTACCATAAATGGTAAGGATTACGAGGTAAATTAATAATTTGTTTTTAAGCCATTTCCTGTAAGTATTAAAAGATTTTTACCATGCTTTCTTAATTTTTTATATGCGGCATATACCGTGGCAGAACTGTACTCGGTAAGTATGCCTGATAATGCCAGATCACCTCTTGCCGTAATTATTTCATTTTCAGATACAGTAACACATCTTCCATAATTTTTAATAATATCATACATTTTTTTAATTAACACGGGCTTTTTGGATACAAGTGCATCGGCCACAGATGACTTATCATTGTTCTCATCAAATAATGTACCGTTGATTTGAGAGCATAATGGTGATATAATCTCAGGCTGGACACCAATTATTTCCGGTATTTTATTTATCTCCCCAGAATCAAGAAGGTGCTTAAAACCTGAGAATAACCCTGAAAGTAATGTTCCGGCTGAAACCGGTATAAAAACCCTATCAGGCATATGCTCAAACTGGTTAAATATCTCATATGCCAAGGTTCGTATGCCATCCCTGAACTCAGGGTTTAACACATGGGATGCATATATTCCATCGTATTTCATTGCCACATTCTGAACCTCATCCCTGCTGCCCTTAACCTTTATTATATTTGCACCGTAAAGCTTTATTTGACCAAGCTTCATTGCATTTGCTGTTTCAGGAACAAATATATTTACATTAAAACCTGCCATATGGCCATAGGCAGCTATGGATGCACCGGCATTGCCTGATGAATCCTCATTTATGCTTAAATTATGATTATCGTATCTGGATGCCAAATAGGATATTAATGTCCTTGAACCACGGTCCTTGTATGAGAATGTTGGAGAATAATAATCAAGTTTAAAATAAAGGTCTCCGTTACCGATTACTGGTGTGGTAACCTCACCCAGGTTTATCCATTTTTTTATATATGGATAGTTATCGAGTATTTTGTCATGATATTTTTCATCCACAATTATTTCAAATGGGGATCCACAAACATTGCAGAATAACTCATTATTTTTACGATCATGACCATTAAAACATAAATATTTCATAAAAAATGATTAATTTATATCTAAAAAATGTTTTGATTAAAATTACAGGGAAGCATAATAGGACTCATCATAGGGTTCTGGTTTAAGCCCCTTTCTCTCCCTAATTTTTGCAACTATGCCTGCCTGGAGTTCATAAGGTACCCTCTGATACCCTGCATTTTCTGAGTTCCAGATGGCCTTTCCACCTGTAGCGCTCCTAATGGCAGATGCAAAACCGATCATGCCTGCCACCGGAACCTTTGCAACAACGGTTATTTCATCCCCATTCTGCTGCATATCCTCAACGACGCCACGCCTCTGCTGCATTTCACTGGTTACGGGACCCATCAATTCCTGGGGTACGCTTATGTAAACCTTCTGTATTGGTTCAAGTAAAACCCTGCCTGCCTGGCACATTGCACCATAAATGGAGTTTCTTCCAGCAGGTATAACCTGTGCCGGGCCCCTATGAATACTATCCTCATGAAGCTTGGCATCCATAAGGCTTACCTTAACACCATAAACCTTCTCATTTGCAAGAGGACCCTTATCAAGAGATTCATTAAATGACTCTATGAGAAGCTCCATGGTCTCATCAAGGTACTGTATTCCCTTGGTCATATCAAGCATAACATTTGTGCCGTGTATTGAAACAAGACCCCTGGCCTCATCGTGCGTTAATCCGGCCTCCTCAAGTGTTGCCATAACAGCCTTTCTGTCCTTAAACTTTGATCCCTCTGGCACCTTTCCATCAAGTATTGCCTGAACAACTCCAGATGGCAGTGGCTCAACCTTGAAATAGAATCTGTTATGTTTGTTTGGTGATTTTCCCTCGAATGGCCCGCCAGTCTTATCAACGGTCTCCCTGTAAACAACAAGCGGTTCTGATGTTACCACATCGATCTTATAATCATTCTTTATCCTGTAAAGTGTAATTTCCAGATGAAGTTCACCCATACCTGATATTAAATGCTCACCTGTTTCCTGATTTATATCAACCTGTATTGATGGGTCTGCCTTTGAAACCGACCTCAAAACATCTATAAGTTTGGGAAGGTCTGCCGTATGCTTTGCCTCTATGGCCAGTGTTACAACCGGATCTGAATAATGGGACATTGGCTCAAAATCCTCCATGTCCGGTATTGAGGATACTGTGGAACCGGCAATCGCTCCCTTTAGACCTATTACCGCAGCTATGTTTCCTGCAGCGATCTCATCTACTGCTATTCTGTCTGGACCAACCATCATTGATAGCAGCTGAACCTTTGATTTGCCGGCACCGGTAACATAAAGCTCACTGCCCTTCCTAATTATGCCGCTAAAAACCCTTCCCACGGCAATTTCTCCAGCATGCGGGTCTATTAGGATCTTTGTAATCATCATGCTTACCGGCCCATTATCATCGCACTTAAGCATGGCCTTTCCAACCTCGGAGTCAAGGTCTCCATGCCATATCTGGGGTATTCTGTATTTTTGTGCCTCTGCCGGATTTGGCAGATTTTTGATTACCATATCAAGAACAACCTTATGCAGCGGTGCCTTTTTTGCGAGCTCTCTCTGCCTGCCACTGCTGACGAGATCTGTAATTTCCTTAAATGTTATCTTAAATATGCCCATGGCTGGCACAGACAGTGCCCAGTTATTATATGCAGAACCAAAGGCTACGGTTCCGGCCTGTACATTTACAAGCCATGAATTTTTAAACTCTTCTGGTGCATATTTAGATATAAGCCTATTTACATCGGAAATGACCTTAATAAATCTCTTCTGCATTTCCTCTGCATTTAACTTCAACTCATTTATTAACCTGTCAACCTTATTAATAAACAAAACAGGTTTAACCTTTTCCTTTAATGCCTGCCTCACAACTGTTTCTGTCTGGGGCATGACACCCTCAACTGAATCAACAACTATTACCGTGCCATCGACAGCCCTCATGGCCCTTGTAACGTCCCCACCAAAGTCCACATGACCTGGTGTGTCTATAAGATTAATTAAATATTCTTTCCCATCAACCTCATGCACCATTGATGCATTTGCGGCATTAATTGTTATTCCCCTTGCCTGTTCCTGCTCATCATAATCCAGAAGAAGCTGTTTACCTGCAAGTTCCTCACTCATCATTCCCGCGCCGGCTATAAGGTTATCACTAAGCGTGGTTTTACCATGATCTATATGAGCTGCTATATCTATATTCCTAATTCTTTCAGGATTTTCAATTAATTTCATTGCCTTTGCAATATTATCCTCTTTTCGACCCATAATAACACCTTATAAAAAACCATATTGTAAATTATTATTTAATACTATTTTCAAACAATAAAAATTAAAAAAATTAACTCTTTATCTGTATTTCTATTCTAACACCATCAGGTATAGATATTCTCATTAATTGCCTTAATGTTCTTTCGTCTGCGTCAACATCTATAAGCCTTTTATGAACCCTCATCTCCCAGCGGTCCCATGTGGGTGAGCCCTCACCATCAGGACTCTTTCTCACAGGTACCATGAGCCGTTTCGTTGGTAATGGTATTGGTCCATGTATTTCAACGCCGGTTCTTTTGGCAATTGTTTTAATTTCGTCGCAGACAACGTCAACTATTTTATTTTCAGTGCCACTAAGTGAAATACGTGCTTTATATGCCATTTATGATCACGCTGATGCTTTTTCAAGATCTATGCACTGACCTGCTGCAACTGTCATGCCCATATCCCTGATTGCGAACCTTCCGAGCTGTGGGAACTCGGATACCTTCTCAAGTACAAGTGGGCGGTCTGGAACGACTTTAACAACTGCTATATCTCCGGCCTTGATGAAATCTGGCTTGTCCTTTAATGTTGTACCATCCTTTGGATTTATTGTCCTGATGATTTCATCAATTCTGCATGCAACCTGTGCTGTATGGACATGGAATACAGGCTTGTATCCTGCGGCTATAACGCTTGGGTGCTGCAATACAACTATCTGGGCTGTAAATGATTTGACAACTGTTGGTGGGTTTGACTGTGGACCGCAGACGTCACCCCTCTTAAGGTCGTTCTTTGCAATACCCCTTACGTTGAAACCTATATTATCTCCTGGCTCAGCCTGCTGCATTGGTGTGTGATGCATCTCTATTGACTTTACCTCTCCAGCCTTGTTTGCAGGCATGAATATAACCTTGTCGTTTACCTTTATAATACCTGTTTCAACCCTTCCAACTGGAACTGTTCCTATACCGGTAATTGAATATACATCCTCAACAGGTATTCTTAATGGTTTGTCTGTTGGCTTCTGAGGAACCTTTAATGCATTAAGTGCATCCATTAATGTTGGGCCCTTCCACCATGAAAGGTTTGGACTGGCCTTTAGTATGTTATCACCCTTGTATCCACTTATAGGTATAATTGGAACGTCCCTGTATCCAATTGGTGTGAGAAGCTTTGTGATCTGGTCCTTAACCTCGTTGAATCTTGCCTCACTGTACGGCGGCTGTGTGGCATCCATCTTATTAACAACACATATAAGCTGTGGCACTCCAAGTGTTCTGGCAAGGAATGCGTGCTCCTTTGTCTGTGCCATGACGCCCTCTCCTTCCCTTGCTGAAACAACAAGGACGGCTGCATCTGCCTGGCTTGTACCTGTAATCATGTTTTTGACAAAGTCCCTGTGGCCCGGGGCATCTATAATTGTAAAGTAATACTTGTCTGTTTCAAATTTCCTATGTGTAAGATCAATTGTAACTCCTCTCTCCCTTTCTTCCTTGAATCTATCCATAACCCAGGCAAATTCAAATGTTGCCTTTCCCTTTTCCTCTGATTCCTTTTTGTATTCATCTATAATGTGCTGTGGGATTTCTCCGTGCTCGTATAACAACCTCCCTACAAGGGTAGATTTCCCGTGATCTACATGCCCTATTACTACTAAATTTATGTGTGGTAATTCCTGTGCCATATTTTTTCACCTTTAATAGGATTATTTCCTTTTACCATATAATACTTTAATATTTAAATATCTTTTTTTTATGCTTATTCGAATATAAATAATTTATTCTAAAATACATTTTAACATGGAAGAATTTTGCATAATAGTTCATATTGATTCATAGAGACTTTTATATTAATAACTTTTATGTTCTATTTTTAAAATGACATTTTCAGTGCCCAATGCTATTAAATTAGTAATAAATATATATTCAGATATAATGATGTTTTATGGATTCAAAATTTAATGTTGTTTCAAGGAATAAAGATTCTATTACATTAGAGGTAATTAATTATGATAATACGCTTTTAAGACCTTTAATGGAAGAGGTTACCAAGGACGATAAGGTAGAAATAGCCCATTACTACATAAAGCATCCTGAAATAGACAACCCGCAAATTTATATCAAGGTTAGTACGGGTAAACCACAGGCCGCAATAAAGCGTACTATAAGAAAAATGAATAAAATATATGAAAGCATGTACAATGACCTGTTAAAGGAAAAAGAAAAATTATCAAAAAAACAATAAAAATAAAAAATGAGATATGTTCTTGAGTATACAAGGGAAAATCGTGATATTGTATCATCAGAAATAAACGCAATAAAAGAAACTTTTAGGGATTTTGACATAATTTATAAATCAGACTTTATATACATAATAGAGGGGAATTACAGGGATATAGAGAATTCAGGATTTATCAATTATATATCGCAGATAATAGATGAAAAACCGGATTATAATGAGTTTAATTGTAAAATTCCAGAGGGAAAGTTTTATGTCAGGGCCTCTGTGCCTCCCGGGTATAATACTGAAATGGTAGAATCCACTGTTGGGAAGATTTTGGGTGGTAGGGGCAGGATTTCATTTAATAACCCAGATTTTATTGTACGTGCTGTTAAGGCTGATATATGGTATCTTGGAATACTTGTATACTCAAGAAATAAAAAAGATTTTGAATCAAGAAGGGCACCATTAAGACCGTTTTTTTCACCGGTATCGCTTCATCCAAAATATGCGAGATATCTAATAAATACCTCATACACAAGGCCCGGGGATACCGTTCTTGACCCATTTTGTGGAACAGGTGGTATACTTATAGAGGCAGCACTTATGGGAAGAAGAATAATAGGAAATGATGCCCTTTTGAACATGGTAATGGGTACAAAATTAAATTTAAAATATTTCGATTTAAAATACATTGAAATATACAATTTGGATATAAAGGATTTAAATATTAATAAAGCTGTGGACGCCATTGTTACTGATATGCCATATGGCAGGAGTTCATCCGTAAATGATTATGACATACAAAATTTGTACAAAACCTCCTTTGAAAAATTTAATGAGCTTCTTAAGAGTCATGGTAAATGTTCAATTATAGTTAATAATCTGGAGCTTTTGGAATATTCAAAGAAATTTTTTAAGATAATAAACAGTGTGCCGGTTTACCAGCACAGATCACTTATAAGATATTTTGTAATAATTGAAAAAATTAGTTAATTGTTTCTATTTTAATTCCTATGTGCCCGCCGTCTATATCCCATACACGGTAATCATCACCGGATCCAAACTTGATATCCCTGCTTAATGTTTCCTTTTTAATATAATCTGAATATTCTTCAACTGCTTCTTTTATGTCTCCTGTGCAGTCAATGCTTGTATTTATAAATTCAGAATATTCAAGATTCATATCCTTTCTCATTATCTGGATTCTTCTTATTATCTCCCTTGCATAGCCAATAAGTTTAAGTTTCTCATCTATATGCCTGTTAATAAATACATTAAGCCCAAGTTTATCAGCAGATGCAAATGAATAATTTTCATCCGGGATTTCATTTATTTCAAAATCCTCCTTCTTAAACTGTAAATCGTTATATTCAGTGTAACCCTTATCCATTATTTCCTTGTATATTTTTTCAGAATTCTTTAACACAAAATCTGAAAATTCCGATGTTTTTGATCTCATAACTGGTGCAACCCTTGCATATACAGGCTTCATGACAACTTTTACTGGCCTATCCTTCTGATTTATTAATCTTATTGATTCTGCATTTAATTCTGGGGAAATTATATTTAAGACATCTTCTGGAAGATTAACATCGCTGTAAATTAATATTTCTTTAACAGTTTGCCTTCCCTTTATTCCGGCATCCTGTCTGGCCCTTCTTGATAGCTCAAGTACAGTCTCTGCATATTTAAAGGTCTTTTCCAAATCCTCATTTATATAGGATGTATCTGCGACAGGATAATCCTCAAAATGAACGCTCTTTTTTTCTCCAGATAGCTTCTGATACAGGTATTCTGAATAGAATGGGGCCATTGGTGCAAGCATTTTTATTATGCTTAATAATGTGAAATATAGGGTTTCATAGGATCTTTTCTTATCCTCTGAGAGCTCGCCCTCCCAGAAGTTTTTCCTTGACAGTCTTAAGTAAAAATTTGAAAAATCGTCAATTAAATCCATTATATTTTTTAGGGCTATATGCATGTTAAATGAGTCCATATTAATCCTTACAGATTTTATTGTTGAATTGAGTCTGGAAAGCAACCACATATCAAGTATATTTTCAGATTTTTCAAGCTTTTCAAATACAAAATTATCAAGATTGGCGTTTGATGCAAAGAAAGAATAAATATTGCCAAGGGTGCCAAGTGATTTTCTTGTTAAATCGCCTATTAATTTTCTGTCAATTGATTTTGAGTTCCATGGTGCACCTGAGAAAAAGAACAACCTTGCGGGATCCGCACCAAAATCATCAATGAACTGCCTTGCTGTAACGAAATTGCCCTTGCTCTTGCTCATTTTTTGGCCATGCTCGTCAAGTATGAATGCTATTGATAGAACATTTTTATATGCGTTCTTTTTAAATAATAACGATGATATTACATGCTGGGTATAGAACCAGCCCCTTGTCTGATCAATTGCCTCTGTAATAAAATCCACAGGTATGCTGGTTTCAGAATTAAATTCCTTATTGAACGGATAATGCAGTGCTGCATATGGTGCACTGCCAGAATCGAACCATGTATCTATTACGTGTGGTTCCCTGTGCATGGGTTCCGAACATTGCGGGCATTTTAAAACAACATCGTCTATAAATGGCCTGTGAAGATCTTCTGGAACATTGCCGCCAAGAGCCTTTAGTTCCTCCCTGCTTCCAACAGCTACATAATGCCCATTTTTACATTTCCATACCGGCAGTGGTGTACCCCAGTATCTATCCCTGCTAAGTGCCCAATCCTTTGCCTCTGCAAGAAAGTTTCCAAAACGGCCATCCTTTAAATAATCCGGAAACCAGTTTATCTTTTCATTATTTTCCATTAAAAGGTTCCTTATTTCAGAAACTTTTATAAACCATGCATCTAAGGGATAGTACATCAGTCTTGTACCACAGCGGTAGCAGAATGGATATGTATGCTTTATCTTCTGGCTTTTAAAAAGTATTTTATTCTTTTTAAGGTAATCTATTATTGGTATATTGGCATTTTCAAAGAACATATCCTTCCATGGGAGGTCATCAACAAACTTTCCATCCAGTGATACGGGATTTACCATGGAAACATTTTCCCTTTTGGCTATTTCAAAATCGTCTGCACCGAAGGCGGGGGCTGCATGCACAATACCGGTACCATCCTCGGCCGTCACAAAATCTCCGGTAACAACACGAAGTGCATTATCCGGAACATGTAAAAATGGCATGAGCTGCTCATACCTTATTCCATCAAGATCACGGCCTTTGAATGTTTTAATTATTTTATAATCCTTAAAAAGCGTGTCGACCATTGATGAGAGAAGATAATATTCCTCCCCCTGACTGGATATTAATGAATAATCAAAGTCAGGGTTTACAACAAGAAATTCATTTGATGGAAGCGTCCATGGTGTTGTTGTCCATGCAATAAAAAATCTATTTTCATATCCCCTTTCCCTGAATTTAACATAAACTGATGGGTCGTCCACATTTTTATAACCCTGTGCAACCTCATGTGAGCTTAATGATGTACCGCATCTTGGGCAGTATGGGACTATTTTATAGTCCTTGACAAGCATTTTTGATTCATATAATGTTTTTAATGCCCACCACTCACTTTCAATATAATCATTTTTAAGGGTTATGTATGACTTATTCTGATCTATCCAGAAGCCTATGAGATCGTCCACCTCATGCCATTCGTCTATATATCTGAATACGCTCTCACGGCAGTATTCATTGAATTTCTGTATTCCAAAATCCTCTATTTCCTTCTTGCTGTTAAATCCAAAATGCTTTTCAGCCTCAAGTTCCACAGGCAAACCGTGGCAATCCCAGCCACCGGTTCTTCTTAATATATCATAGCCATCCATGAATTTATACCTCATTACGGTATCCTTCATGGTTCTGGTCATTAAATGACCGACATGTGGTCTTCCATTTGCGGTTGGTGGGCCCTCCAAAAACACGAATTTTTTTAAATCCCTTTTGGTATTTAATGCCTCATTTATAATATTATTATTTTTCCAGTAATCAAGAATTTCCTTATCAATTTCAGTAACTGGCTTATTGATATCTATATCCTCATATATTTTTCCTGTCATTTTAACAGTTTAGTAATAAAATGA
>NZ_LKBH01000263.1:0-11452 GCF_001402935.1 Acidiplasma cupricumulans
TTCCGATTTTGTTCACCATAAATTATATTATTCTTATAAAATAAAAAAATAGATAATAAAATTTTTCATTCAATTTCTTTTAATCCACCCTTTCCTATTATTTTAAACGTTTCGCTTATTATTTCAAAGTGGGGTGTTGTTGAATGCGGGCTCATGTTTTCATATTCCAGCGAGTATGTTGTATTTATGTAGAATGGCACACCTGTGTTGTTTAATAATACAAACTGCAGGAAATTGGAGGTTACATTTACATAATTTCCATGCACGGTAATTACCGGATTATTTGTAGTATTGGTTGACGCATAGAACCAAACTGCACTCCACATTCCAAAGAATTTGCCCCATGTTGTGTTAATGCTTGAATATCCATGGTATACACCATTTAATGGGCCTCCAATCCAGTATAATGTTGCATTGCTTGCATACTGCTTCATTATTAATGACTGGTTTTCAATTGCTATCTGATTCCAGTGGTTCATTGCCATGCTATCAACCTCTGTTGTTGATAAATTCTTAATCTCCTTGTTATCATGTGCTATTGTTGCACCATCCGTGTACATTACGGCTATCAAAACGCCTGCAAAAATCACGGTTAGGACTATAAATATTACACCAATTACCTTCCAGTTCATGGTTATCATTAAATTTATAAAATATCTATATATACCTTTATTTCAAAGTTATATGCAAATTATATGCCAATTATTTATAATTTTTAATTATTTCCTCTATTATATCAAAATGTTTATCATAGTAATCTGATAAAAAATAAACAGAGCCATAGCCATTTCCCATCCTTTTTATTATGTTATTATTAAGCAAAACCTTTACATGGTGCTCTGCAGTTCTATAATTTACATTAAGGTCCTCGCTTAATTTATAGAGGTTCTCTGGATTTTTCCTCAAAATTTTTATGATTTCTATTCTTTTTTCGCCACCCCTTGTGGCTATTAGAAGCCACCAGAGGATTTTTCGGTATTCATCAGAAAAATCCATTGGCTTATTATTAAAATTTTCATATTAAATTTATCTCTAAGTATTGGATTAACACTTTATATTTTGCAACTAAAATTTTTTATATTTTTCCTTATGAGTATCTTTAATGCAATGCGAACAAAAATTTAAATAATAATATAAAATTAATTAATATGTCATCAAAAAGCTGTCCTAATTGTAAGGTTGATATGGATGAGATAGGGAATATGAATTTTAGGGTTGGTGGATTTACAGGTATAGGGGGAATGTTTCTCGGTGGCTGGAATGACCTTGCAGAGACCACTCAGACCTTTACACTTTACCGGTGCCCCCAGTGTGGCAGAATTGATTTTTATGAGCCGCAGCCAGATCAATTTGGCAATCAAAAGGAGAAAAAGCACCACTTCCTTTGATCAGCAAATATAATTTTTTAAAAATAAATTTAGGGATTTTTTAAGGCATTTTTTATTTCGATTTTAATTATATTCATATAATAATTATATTCATCATCATTTTGATATTTCTGCCTGGGCCACATAAATCCACGGAGGCCATCACCACGATTTCTAGGTATAATATGAATATGGAACCTATCAACACTCTGGCTCACAATATTGTTGTTTATAATTAAAATGCCATCGCATTTAATTGCATTTTTTACCGCTGTTGATATAAGCTTTACATTTTTGGATATTATCGAGAGAACATCTGGTGGAATTTCAAAGATATTTTTATAAAAATTTAATGGCACGAGAAGCACGTGGCCCTTAAAAACAGGCCTTATATCGAGAAATGCAAATGAATATTCGTCTTTAAATAATATTTTATCATTATCAACAGAAAAATCCATGATATATTATTATATTTAAAAAGAAAAATATTACTGTTTGTTTATTATTTTTATCCCATTTTTTATTTTCGATTCTAATATATTAATAATATTTTTTGCGCTTTCGCCATCAAGGCCGGCATGCCTATTAATATTCTCGTGCATTAAAAGGAATTTGTATGAATTATCACATGTGATATTTATATAACCAAGATTCTGATCATCACCTGAATAAAATTCCACAGATTTTATATTATTATAATCTATATGCATATCATAATTATTACTAAGAGGTGCATTGCTGGCACCCGATATCAATTCATTAAGATTTTTCATGAAATTCTGGTAATTGTCCTCTGTTTCAGTTGGCAAAATCGCACCCGGATCATTTAAAGATTCTATAAATCTATCCTCAAGCTTAAACCTTAATTTCTCTGATACATACTTTCCAGAATAAATTCTCTGCAGGTATAAATTATCCAGAAAATGCATATTGTAAACTCCATTTTCAGAAATTGGAAGCAGCCATGCATTTTTTATTATATTATCATCCATTGATGATTATTATTTTAATCTATAAAATTTTTGAGAATTAAAACTAAAGATTTAATAAATACATAAAAATATATTATTGTGGCATTAAACATTAATAAGGAATATTACACAAGGATATTTCCTGAAAATATACCGGAGGAATTAAAAAGCATTGACCACTGGGTTAACTGGAGGATTATAGAAATAAAGGGGAAGATCACAAAGCCGCCGATTAAGCCCGATGGGAAATTTGCATCGGTGGACGATAAAGGCACATGGTCTGATTTTGATACAGTTTTGGACAGTGCACGGAAAAACCATTTTGGCATTGGATTCGTATTAACGAATGATTACATCGGTCTTGACCTTGACCATGTCATAGATAATAAAAATATCATGGAATGGGCCCAGAATATATTAAAATGGGACACATATTTTGAAAAATCTCCAAGCGGTACGGGCATACGTGGGATAATTAAAGGCGATATTCCCAAATGGTTTGTTAACAGAAAATTTGAGGGTGAATCAAGATTTGAAATGTGGAAAAATCAGAGATATGTTACAATTACCGGTGATGTTATAAAAAACACCAGGATTAATTTTATTGACCTTGAGGAATCATTAAAGAATATAAAGTATAAATACACATAAAATAATTCATTGTGATAATATGGAAAATAAAAATACTGGCTTTGACCTTAAATCAGAGATTTATAACTTTTTAACAAAAAACAGAAATATGGAGTATACTGCAGATGAGATCCTTAAATCAATGAATATAAGCCTCGATGATTATTTCACATTGCACATAGACCTTGCAAGGCTTATCTGGGAGGGTAAAATAAAGTACAGGGATATAATAGATCAGAATGGTAAGATCAAAAGGTTTTATTCCATAGATGAGGGTCCACGGAAATGATATACATAATGATAAGGCATGAAATATCAAGATATCTTATAGCACCTTTATCCTGTGATTATATGTTCCATAAAATAGAATCCATGGACGATAATGAGGTAAGAATTGATTTTTTGATGGTTTATTACATAAGCCCGCAGTTTCTTGACGAATATATAAAGGACAGGCTCAAATCAAAAAAGCACATAATAGAATTAAATGTGCCATATGCTTATAAAAGCAAATTATCCTTTAATTAATTTTTTGTTTCTTAATAATTTTATTCCGGTTATGTATCCACAATTTTTGCACCTTCCATTTGAATCAAGGCCGGTTACCCGTGAATAAAAGCCCCTTCTTGATATGAGCAGGCTATGGCAAACCGGGCAGTATGTGTTCTCATAATTCACCTCATGTACATTGCCGAGGTAAACATATTTAAAGCCCATTGACACTGCCAGATCATGATGTGCAATTAATGTATTTAATGGCGTTTCTGGTATGTTTAACTTATAATCTGGATGGTACCTTAGAAAGCTTACAGGTATATAGGGCCCTGCAATGTTCATAATTTTTTCCAGCATTTTTCTTGCATCATCAAGGCTATCGCCAATATCAGGAATTATTAAATCGGTTATTTCTGTATGTATTCCATAATTAACCGCATTTTTTATTGTATTAAAAATTCCTTCGGCGGATGGAACCGAGATGTATTTATTATAAAAATATTTATTTCCATTGCCCTTAAAGTCAACAGTCATGGCATCCAGAAATTCCGATGCCATTTTCATCGATTCATCTGTTTCATAACCGTTTGTAACAAAAATGTTGATTAATCCATGCCTTCTGGCAATTAATCCTATGTCCCTGGCATACTCCATAAATATGGTGGGCTCATTGTATGTGTATGCTATGCCATCAGTGTTATATTCCATGGCAAGGTTAACAACATCCTCCGGTGTGTAATAAACGCCATCAGCCTTTCTTCTCTGGCTCATATCGTAATTCTGGCAGTAAAGGCAGCCGAAATTGCATCCTGTTGTGCCAAATGATAGTATATCCGCACCTGGATACATGTGCAGCACCGGTTTTTTCTCTATCGGATCAATGTTAAAGCTGTATGGCATATTATACACACTTAAATTCAGATGACCATTAACATTTGTCCTGACACCGCAGTAGCCTGTCTGTCCATCTGATAATCTGCAGTACCTTAGGCAGGCTGTGCACATGATTTTATCATCAATATTTTTGTAAAGTGAAACTTCCATACATTTATAATATTGCTAATTTAATATATAATGTTATTCAATATATGATAAAAATGCACCGTAGCCCACCACACGCCTTTTATCCCCGAATGCATCGCCGGAGTTGCTGTGGTGCAAAATCCTTATTTTTCCTCCCATGCGTTTTGTTATATACATAAGTACTGCAATTGCACCAAAACCGCATGCTGTTATATCATATTGATTTATATCATCATAATACCTTGTCAGATTCAATTTTAATATGTCATTTATAATAATATCATCATTTCTGTTATTTTCGTCATAACTTAGGTAATGATTTAAATCGGAACTGATTATAACCGGCGGTATTCTGTTTAATGAATATATGGTTTCTGCAATGCTCTTTGCTGTATGCATGCTCTGGTCTCCAAGTATAATAGGTGCGAATTCAAAATTATTGTTAAATATGTACTGAAGAAATGGGATCTGAACCTCGATTGAGTGCTCTATATCATGTGCCTCCCTATCCTCCTGTATAATTCCTGATTTTTTAATTAATACTTTTGATAGATCTGAATCCACCTTTGCATCACCCAGTGGTGTTTCCCAGAAACCATCGGGATATATTGACGGGTGCCTCGGATATCCGTAATGGTTTGGGCCAATAATAATAAAATCATGCTTTTCAATACCCCTGAGGATATTATAGGCATATGCCGCTGTTGATCCAGAGTAAATATAACCGGCATGGGGCACTATTATACCTATAATTTTTTTAAATTTTATTTGCGGAAAATCCTGGGACATGTACAAATCAAGCATTTTTAAAAGTTCATTCCTATCATCTGGATAAAATGCGCCTGCAACGTATGGCCTTCTGGCATTCATGATAAAGTATTACTATGGCTTATATTAACGTTTATATATGAAAAACAAATGTTTACAGCATTATATAAAAAAATATACTATTAGTATGTTTGCTTGGAAAAGTTATTTTTTAATACCTTTTTTACAGAATCCCTTAAAATAAGATCCAGTGTTGTTGGTGGAATATGTAATATAACTGAAAGCTCCTCAAGCCCAATCCTTTTGGGTGTATCAAAATAACCGAGCTCATATGCCTCATGGAGTATGTATTCAGATTTTGGATCCTGCTTTTTGATCTTATTTATCTTTCTGGATACATTTTTAACATTATATTTTGTTTTTAATGCATCGGATATATAATTTAAATCAGATAATGCATCAAGTTCTATATTCCATTCTATAATGCCGTTTGAATCTATTTTTTCCACCAAAGGTTTCTTATCTGTATCTAATTTTTTTAATATTGTTAGGAGTGGGCACGAATTTGTTGTGACCTTTACAACAACAGAATGTTCATTCTGGGATATTATATCATAATCTGATATATTCATATGATCCTTAAGGTATGGAATAACAAGTTTTAATTTATCTTCATTTGTTGAATATACAAAAATTGTTTCCTGTAAGAGATCATCACTGTAATATTTTTTGAGAAGCTTTACATCAACATTCAATTCCTGAACAAGGCGGGCCGCAAAGCAGCTTTCATATTCAAATTTATAGGTTATATCCATAGTCAACAGTTAATATTATGCTTTCAGCATTATTAAATTTTTTCAAATTAATGCAAAAGTTAATTTACCAGTTTATCGGATTTTAATATAAATAACCATATATAGAAATTTCTCAATTTTAATTTAAATTTTGTGTATTCTTTCATGTAAATAATATATATGGTTTGTATAATAATCCTGAAATCTTTCATTCATAAATTTTTAAAAATCTAATAAATTTTATATTTGTATGGAATTATCATGGCATGAATATAGGTATATTAAATATTCAGGGCGATGTTCAGGAACATTTTGACATGATAAAATCGCTTAAAAGAAAATATAATGTATCACCTGTTAAGGTGAATTCTGTTAATGACCTTGAAAATATTGATGGTTTAATCATACCCGGTGGCGAGAGCACTGTAATTTATAAATTCCTTATTAAAAATAATTTATACGATAAAATTAAATCAATGGCATTAAATAATGATCTTGCAGTTATGGGAACATGCGCGGGGGCAATTATATTATCTAAAGATACAGGAGATGATCGCGTAACAGGTATGGGACTTCTTGATATAACCATTAAAAGAAATGCATACGGCAGGCAGGTTGATTCATTTATTAAGGAGGTTCAAATAAATGGAATGGGCGCATTTAATGCAGTATTTATAAGGGCACCTGAAATAGAGGTTCCAGGAAATGTAAATATATTAGCTGAATTAAATAACAGGGCTGTATTTGTTACAGATAAAAACCTTGATATAATGGCACTTACTTTTCATCCAGAGTTAACTGGAGATCCGAGAATACATGAATATTTTATAAGTAAAATTAAAAAATAATTTAAAATTAATTTTTATTTTAGATCTCTTAATGATTTTATCATTTTAACACAGCTTTCAACGGCATCCTTTGCCATTTCTATTCTGGCCTCTGCCTGAAGCCTTGATTCTCCAGATCCGGATATGCCAAGTGCAACGGGCTTTTCAAATTCAAGGGATAAATCCGTGATTTTTCTTGCCGCATTGTCCATGATTACCCTGTGATGATCTGTTTCCCCCTTAATTACCGCACCCAGGGTTACAACCCCATCAACATCATCGAGTTTCAAAAGTTTTTTAATTGCAAGCGGCATGTCAAATGTGCCAGGAACCCTGAATACCCTTGAAACATTTACACCAAGAAATTCTGCATATTCTCTTGCCCGCTGGAGCATCATCATTGTTATATCATAATTAAATTCGGCAACAACTATTCCAATATTTATTTTATCCATTTAAATCACCTAGTGTCTGTGCCCTCCCATGGAACCACCGACCGGACCCTTATCAGGAAATCCCTGCCTGAGTCCCATGCCCGCATTTTCAATTAATTTTTCCCTATCAAATATAAGATAGTATGCATTTAATGCATGCTCCCTGGCCCTGGAATCGCAGAGCCATGCCAGCATATCATCGGAGTCCGCCTCATCCTCATGGACGAAAACCTCTATAATGTGCTTTTTTTCCTGCAGCTGTACCTCCATGAGGCCTGTGGATGCAATCTGTGCAGACATTTTATCAACAGGCATGGGCCCGGGCATTCCAAATGCCATTACTATATCACATTTATAGTCCTCAAAGAGTATTTTGCATGCAACCGGAAGGTCCTTTATGCCCGGAACAGTGTATCTCTCTATTGTAAAACCCGTGCCAGTTTTATATAGCTCATCAATGGCAGATGAGGCCATGTCATATCTGGCAAAATTTGTATCTGCAATTCCTATGGTCTTCAATGATTTTCACCCCAGTATTTTATAATTTCATCGCCTGTTATTATATCAAGTGAATTTTCGTCTGCATATTTTTTTGTTTCATCATATGTCATTGAATATCCAGAGTCAGAAAGCATTTCAACTATGGTTGCACTTGGTATTAGGCCGGCCTGCTCTACAAGGTATGTGCTTAGCTCTGTATGGCCCCTCCGATTTTTAAAATAACCATCGGTTGCTATCAGCAGGTGAATATGGCCCGGTGCCCTGAAGATTCTTGCAAAATCCTCTGGTTTTTCATTTTTTATATTGCCAATAAAATCTGCAATATGATTTACAGTTTTTGCCCTATCAATGTCCGGTATTCCGGTAAATGTATCCCTTGAATTCACTGTGATTGAAAATGTGCTGCTTTTATCATACTTCATATCATTGGTGTCTGTTAATGCATTTCCTATTGAAAGATTGCTGGAGTATAAATCCTCCAAAAGCGGAAGCCCAATTTTTCTGGCGTGGCATGATTTAATCGTTGTGCATATTAATCCGCCGCCGTTTTTTCTCATCATTCTTATTATCTGTGGTGTGACAAACTGTGATGCAACAACTATATCTGTTTCACCCTCACGATCGCTGGAATCGAATATTAAAACTGGCTTGCCTGATCTAAGGCTCTGCAACGCACTGGAAATCATAATCTGCTTATGGCATAATCATATTTAACTTTTTAGTAGTTACTTAATATTGGGTAATATTTCCGGTTTATAATAATGTGCCTTGGTAATTATATCGTATTCATTTAACAGCTCATTCTCAAAGAAAATGTACCTTTCTGGAATTTTAATATTATGATTATACAGAAATCTTCTTGGTGTTTCAACAGCCATTGATAATATTTTTTCAGGTTCAATATAATTGAAAAATCTCTGATATCTGTAAAGAAAATCCATTTCTGAAAACATATCCGGCTCTGTAACAAAAACATTATCGGTACCCAGCAATAAATCAATACCACGTGCCAAATATCTTGAGTAATCCGGCCTTTTTCCATAAAATATGTTTGACCTTGGCGTTATCACAATGGGTATTCTTAAATGTCCTATCATATCAAGGTCGCTGTCCGAGGCCTCAATGCCATGTACAAGAAAATCAGGTTTTAGCATTAATATTTTGTTTATATCCTCATTAACATTTTCACTGAAATGCATTGCAAAAATTTTTCCCGCATTGTGTGCTTTTTTTGAACATTCCATGGCAGTATTAAAGTCAATATCATTTAATGAACTCAGTGCTATGCCGTCTGCATTTTTTATAATGTCATCTATATTATCATTATTATATGGCCTTCCCAGTATTACAGGCCTTATATAATTTGCCACAGACCTTTTTATTAAATTTATGCCATGAATTCCCTGCTCACGGAAATCAACATATGCCACGGTGCCTGATCCCTCCATGAATAGATTTGTCATCGAGATATATTTTATAATTTCATCATCTGTTGCATTATCGAGAAGCCTGTGCTTGAGCCCGCCCGGACCAACTATTTCCGGTATGGTCCCCCTTGGTTCCTCCTTAATAAATGAATCACCAACATGGGTGTGAAAATTTACAGGTGCCGGTATCAGTGTGCCATATAATCCATTACTGGAAATACCCTCACGGAAGCGAAAATTTTCAAGGTCTAATGTTCCGGGTATTATCCTTCCATTATGGTAAATGTTGCCCGTAATAATCATTGTTCTGATAATTATTTTATATTATTTATTAATTTAGTATTTACTTAATAATAAGTTACTTAAAAAATAGTAATACCTCAAAATTGTTATAATATGAAACAATACCAGTGTATGAGACCGTACATTATAATTAATGTTGCCATGGCGCTTAATGGAAAAATATCATCTGCATCGGGAAGGTGCAAAATATCCAGTGACAATGACCTTCAAAGGGTTATGGATATACGAAGGAGGGTCGATGCTGTTCTTATCGGTGCAAACACTGTTATCAATGACAATCCAGAATTAAATAATTCCAGATGCAGAATAGTCCTTGACGGAAATCTCAAGCTTTCAGGGAATTATCATGTATTCGATGGCAGGATAAAAACAATCATTGTATCAAAATATAACAAAAAAATAGATAATGCATCAACATTATTTGTAAAAAACACCAGCATAGAATATATTTTGGATGAACTTTATAATTATGGTATTAAGAGCATCCTTGTGGAGGGTGGATCAAATGTTATTAACCAGTTCATTGACAAAAAACTGTTTGATGAATTTTATATTTATATAAATCCTGGAATGGTATTAAACGGCACCGATCTTTTTAATTTAAAAAAAAGGAAGATTATTTTTGAGATAATGTCCGTTGATATGGGAATACTTTTAAATGTCAAAGGCATACTAGACTGATGGCAATGGAAAATTCTGGATATCTTAGATTAAAGTGGGCACGCGATCATATGGGTGTTTCACAAAAAATAAGGGAGAGATTTTTAAAAGAAAAACCCCTGAAGGGAATTAAAATTGCGATGGCGCTTCACGTTGAGGCAAAAACTGGCATATTTGCATTATTATTAAAGGAGGGTGGTGCCGATGTCAGGCTTGCATCCTGCAATCCACTGAGTTCTGATGATTCTGTTGTTGAATCATTAAAGAATGATTATAATATGAAGGTTTTTGCAAGAAAGGGTGAAACAGAGAAAGAATACTATGAAAATATAGAGAAAACCATAGATGAGATTCCTGATATTATTATCGATGATGGCGGGGACCTTACCAACCTTGTGTCATCAAAACCCGAAATTGTTAAAAACCTTATGGGAGGAAATGAGGAAACAACCACCGGTGTTGTTAGGTTAAAGGCTATGGAGAGGGCTGGTGCATTAAAATTCCCAATGTTTGATGTAAATGATGCACAGATGAAGCACCTTTTTGATAACCGTTATGGCTCAGGCCAGAGCGCACTTGACGGCTTTATGAATGCAACAAATATATTAATTGCAGGTAAGCACGTAATAGTTGCAGGCTACGGCTGGGTTGGCAAGGGTGTTGCCATGAGGCTGAAGGGCATGGGTGCCGATGTTACAGTGACAGAGGTTGACCCGGTGAAGGCCATTGAGGCTGTAATGGATGGCTTTAACGTTGATACAATTAATCATGCAATAAGAAATGCTGATATTGCCTTTACGGCCACCGGTATGAAGAATGTAATATCATACGATGATATGCTTGCCGCCAAAAAGGGCATAATACTGGGCAATGTTGGGCATTTTAACAATGAAATAGCCGTTGATGACCTTAACAGGAGAAGCCTTGGAAAAACACAGGTAAGAAACATGGTCACCGAGTACAGGCTTGAAAATGGAAATACGGTAAATGTAATATCAGATGGCAGGTTGCTTAATCTGGCATCAGGGCAGGGTCATCCCGTGGAAATCATGGATTTAAGCTTTTCACTTCAGGCACTTACCGCAGAGTATATTGCCAAAAACCATGAAAAGCTTCAGAACAGGGTTTATCCTGTGCCGGAGGAGATTGACAGGCAGGTTGCGGAAATAGAATTGGATGTGCTTAATATAAAAATAGATAGGCTTACAGATGAACAGTTAAAATATATGGATAGCTATACAGAGGGCACTTA
>NZ_LKBH01000264.1:0-10768 GCF_001402935.1 Acidiplasma cupricumulans
TTTAATAATTTTTTCTTTAAAATAATGGAAAATAATATATGCCATACAAAAATTACCCTTTTTAGGATTTAAATGGATAAATATTTGATACTTGAAGATGGCACGATAATAGGTGGCAGGGGTTATGGTTATGAGGGCGAATCCCATGGTGAGCTGGTTTTTACAACATCCATGTCTGGTTATATTGAAACAATAACTGATCCATCGTATGCAGGTCAGATACTTATATTTGCATTCCCAGAGATTGCAAATTACTCTGTTTCCATGGAAAAAATGGAATCAGAGAAGATTCAGGTGGCTGGCCTTATCACAAAGGACGCCCATGAAATTTTTTCCGGAGGACCCTCTGGAAATGATTTTAATGAATTTTTGAAAAGGTCAGGCGTGCCGGCCATTGATGGCATAGACACCAGGGTTCTCGTTGAAAAAATCAGAAAAAATGGGGTTTTAAGATGTTTTATCAGAAACAAGCCGGAAATCCCCGATGAATTTCCGGACACAATGAATGATGACCTTGTTGGTTTGGTTTCCAGAAAAGAGTACCAGTATTATAAGGGTAATGACAGAAGAAAAATACTTTTTATTGATGTGGGAACCAAAAATAGCCTCATTACAAATCTTGGAAGAATTGCATCACTTCATATAGTACCATATAATTATGATTTTTTTAATTCAAAACTTGATTATGATGCAGTTTTTATTCCAAACGGTCCTGGAAATCCGGATCATCCGGCATTAAAAAATCTGGTTGAATTCATCAGGGACGTTTCAGCTGAAAAGCCTGTTATCGGTGTATGCCTGGGAAATCAGCTTATTACACTGGCCTTTGGTGGCAGAACCAAAAAAATGAAGTTTGGCCACAGGGGTGTTAACCATGCTGTTACTGATGGCACTAGAATATACATAACGTCCCATAACCATGGATATGCCGTTGATAATGAATCACTAAGGAATACCGATTTATCGATGAGAATGTGGGATATTAATGATAATACGGTTGAGATGGTGGAGCACAGGGATTTACCTGTTTATTCTGTGCAATTCCATCCGGAGGCCCATCCTGGGCCATATGACGGGAGCTGGTTTTTTGATAAAATAGATGAAACTTTGGGTGTTAAAAATGATTAAGGACATTAAATGCACACTTGTAATAGGTTCAGGGCCAATAGTTATAGGGCAGGCTGCCGAATTTGATTATTCAGGATCACAGGCATGCCTCGCACTCAGGGAGGAGGGCATAAAAACTGTTCTTCTTAATTCAAATCCTGCAACGATACAGACTGATAGGGAGATAGCAGATAAAATATATATTGAGCCTGTGGAGCCGGATACCGTGATTGAAATAATAAAGAATGAACATATTGATTCAATACTCCCATCCACAGGGGGACAGGTTGGGTTAAATCTTGTTATACTTTTGGATAAGCTGGGAATATTAAGCCAGTATAACATAAAAATACTGGGCACACCGGTTAAATCCATAGAGATTGCAGAGGATAGAAAGAAATTTTTTGATTTGATGCGCAGCATTAATGAGCCCATAATAAACTCATATACAATAACAAAGGATTCATTTATGGCACAGATTGAAAATATTAAAAAATATCCATTAATATTAAGAACTGGTTTTTCACTGGGTGGTTCAGGAGGCAAAATAATTGATTCAAAGGAGGATCTAATTAATTACTGTGAGGACTACTTTATCATAAATGATATACCACTGGAACTTGATGAATCTCTTCTTGGACTGAAGGAAATAGAATATGAGATGATGAGGGATAATGCCGGAAACTGCATATCCATATGCAACATGGAAAATTTAGACCCAATGGGTGTGCATACCGGTGAGAGCATTGTTGTAACCCCATCACTAACATTAAGCAATGATGATTACCAGAAACTAAGAACGGCGGCAATACATATAGTAAGCTCAATCGGTGTTGTTGGTTCATGCAATATTCAGTTTGCCCTTGACCAAAAAAATAATGAGTACTATGTTGTTGAGGTAAATCCCAGGACATCAAGGTCCTCTGCACTTGCCTCAAAGGCATCCGGGTACCCGATAGCCAGAATATCCACAAAAATTGCAATAGGGTATAATCTGAATGAAATTAAGAATCCAATTACAAAAACAACATATGCCGCATTTGAGCCATCAATGGATTATATCACAGTTAAAATTCCCAGATGGCCATTCGATAAATTCTCTGTTAAAAGGGAAATAGGCATAGAAATGAAATCCATAGGGGAGGCCATGGGAATTGGTAGAACCTTTGAGGAGGCTCTTTTAAAGTGTGTTGCGTCCCTGGATATAAAGGATTCAAAATCCTTGAGGCTTTTTACAACAAGGGATAAAACACTTGAATTAATAGAAAAACCAAATGACTTAAGGCTTTATGCCATATTTGAGGCACTGTTCCAGGGCATAGATATAGAGACAATAGCAGGCAAATCAGGCTATGATCCATTTTTCATATATAAAATGAAAAATATTGTTACAGAGTTGCAAAAACTAAAACCGGGGAAACTCCCGGAAAATCTGAGATATATCAAATCACTGGGAATTTCTGATGAAACTCTTTCATATTATACAAAAATGGATGAGGTTGATATAATTAAAAACAGGATTAATAATAATATTATGCCTGTGTATAAAAATATAGATACATGTTCTGCAGAATTTGAATCAAACACCCCATATTTATACTCCTCATATGATTCACAGAATGATTTTAAAACAATTGAAAATAAAAAGATTGTAATTATAGGATCAGGACCAAACAGGATATCCCAGGGTGTTGAATTTGATTATGGATCTGTTAAGGCAGTTATGTCATTAAAATCCTTGGGATATACATCCATTATGGTGAACAGCAATCCCGAAACAGTATCAACAGACTTTGATATATCTGACATCCTTTATTTTGAGCCCATCACATTGGAGCATGTATCCAATATTATTCACAGGGAAAAACCAAATGGAATAATTATACAGTTTTCAGGGCAAACCGGTCAGAATATGGCCTCCGGATTAAGCAGAATATTTGGCAATATAGTACTTGGAACATCTCCAGAAAATATATTTAACATCGAGGAAAGGACAAAATTTTCAAGAGAGCTTAAAAAGCTTGGCATAAAGCAGCCCGAGTTCATAGAAATAGAAAATATAAATGATATTGAGAAAAAAATATCCAGCATAAAACTTCCGGTCATAATAAGGTCAAGCTTTATTATTGGTGGCAGGGCAATGGATATAATTTATGATTACAACATATTAATAGACAGAATACAGGAACTATTCAGGGAAAGGCCCGGATTTCCGATACTTGTAAGTGAATACATCAAAAACGCAACAGAAATAGATGTCGACTTTGTATCAGATTCCACAAGGGCAGTTATCGCAGGCATATCGGTACATATTGAGGAGGCAGGCACACATTCTGGTGATGCATCAATGGTGCTTGCCCCAAATATGGTAAATGATTCTATTAAAAACAAAATATTTGATATTGTTGAGAAGCTAAGATCAAATTTTAATCTTCTTGGCCTTTCAAATCTGCAGCTTGCAGTAAAGGATAATGAAATCTACGTAATAGAATTAAATGCAAGGTCATCAAGGTCAGTACCATTTGTGGCAAAGGCAACAGGCATAAACTGGGTTGATTCTGCGGTAAAGGCCATTCTCGGTACACCATTAAGGGAAACTTATATGGAACCCAAATCATATTTCATTAAAATTCCTGTGTTTCCATTTAAAAGATTCAGGGATATGGACGTGATCCTTGGCCCTGAAATGAAATCCACAGGAGAGGCAATGTGCTGTGGTCTGGACTTTAATGAGGCAATGGCAAAGGCAATTAAAATAATTAAAAGGAATTTTAAGCTTGAATCCGCACTTATTACTGTTAATGACGGTGACAAGCCAGAGGCACTGGAAATTGCAAGAAAATTATCACTTAATGGAATAAAAATCTATGCAACGCCGGGCACATCAAAATATCTTGAAAACAACGGCATAAAAAATATTACTGTTTACAGGCTCAAGGATATGCGGAAGCCGGGCCTAAGTGAGGTTTTAAAGAATGAAAATATATCAATTATAGTAAATACACCATCTGAAACATATGGATCATTCAGGGATGGCTTTTCCATAAGGGAAATTGCAGTTAGAAGGGATATACCACTAATAACCAATATAAAATTCGGGGTTGCACTTATAAACGCACTAACATCAAAAATTACACCGCATTACAGGGAAATAGGTGAATATGTTAAAAACTAAAGTTTATTAATAATCAAAACAAAATTTTATATATTTATTTACCATTTTGATGGGTGTATAAAGTTTTCATGGATTTTTAATATTTATTATCACATTTTGTTAAAATTATTAAATATTTTTGAATAATATGGATATAAAATGAAATATAAAATATAATTAGATTATATCTGTATAAAAAAGTTAAAATACTGATATAATTTATAACCATAAGTGAATTAAAATGAATGAGGATGTTTTTGACACGCAGGTTACCGAGAAGCATCTGGAGGTTATAGGGGTAAATCCAATACCAAAGGAAAGCAGGACGCATTCACCAGGTAAAATATTCAACTTCTGGGCCATGGCAAGCGCATCGGCAACAACACCATTAATAGGTCTTTTACTTGCTGGAACAGGCCTCTGGAATATGGTGCTGGTCATTACAATAGCACTGGTAATTGGGATAATTCCTGCAGGATTGTTTTCCAACATGGGCAGGCAGATTCCATTATCGGCACTGGTTGTATCAAGAAAAACTTACGGGTACTGGACGTCAAACGGCCTTTCACTGCTTTACACCTTTGTTAACCTTGGCTGGTTCGGCGTAAATGACGCCACCGGTGGTGAAATACTGGCACTTTTAACGCATTCAAGCCCGGTAATCTGGTTTATAGTCATTGGTATACTTCAGATTTTGCTAGTAATGTTCGGCCTAAAATGGCTTGAATACTTCTATAGATATACATCAATTCTATTAATCGTTGTCTATGCCATTTTAACCTATTATTTAATAACATTATTCCATGTCAACTTTGGAGCATTAACAGCACAGACAGTTCCCATTAACTGGGGGATTGATATTAATCTTGTTCTGGCATTTTCTATTCTATCATGGACATACAAAATTTCAACAGCAACCAGATTTGCAAAGCCTGAAACGAGGAATGAGAAAAAATGGACAAAAATTGCATATTTTATAGCAGCCCCTATTGGAATAATAGTTCCTGTATTTTTAATGGGCATAATCGGCTACGCATCAAATATTTATGCAGGGAACTGGAATCTTGCGGCAGTTTCATTCCCTGTTAAAAATACCGCACTTCTTCTGCTTTTAGGTGTTGCAGCATTTGGTGCATCCCTGGCTGTAATACATACAAATGCAATGAATTTATATCCATCAACTGTAGACCTCCTTGCCGGAATACAGCCTGCCTTTAAAAAGAAGCAGAAGGAAAAATTGGCCCAGCCAGTATCAACAGCAATTCTGGGAGTATTTGGAATAATACTGGCCATAGCTGGTATTTTAACCCATATAGAAACATTCCTAAACCTGATTGCTGATCTATTATTCCCATATACATTTATATTAATAGTTGACTGGTATTTAAATTTGAGAAAAACTGCGAAAATAAGAGATTTTTATACAATACCCAAGACATTTTCAGGCAATTTTAACATAAATGCTGTTCTTGCAACTGTAATAGGAGTTCTGATAAACTTCTTTGGCCTTGGCATGTTAAATCCAATTTTTAACTACTTCCCACAGCAGGTATTTGGGTCGCTTGTGGCAGCATTATCTTACATAATATTATTCTATGCAACAAATGCAAGATACAAACCTGCAACAGAGAAGGAGCCAGAAAGTGAATAAATTAAATAAACATATTTTTTTAATTTTTTATTTACCAGATTCATTAGAAAATAAATATTAAAAATTTTATTTCGCCTATTTGAAAAATGTATATGTAAGGTTTATGTAATTTTAGGGTTTAATAATTATTCCCAGAATATTGTCCGGGCATAGTCCAATAATTGATATCCCTGGGATTATATATTTGAATATATTTAAATGGAATTATACAATATATAAGTTATATAAGAAAAATTTAAATCATAGTATGAATACGGTTTATATGGATGTTACTATAAAGAGTGTTAAACATTCGCTGAGAAAGCGTTATATAAGGCTGGCCCCGATTTAATTTTTCCTTTATGTAATAAACTTCCTTGATAGAGTTAATCTATCATACGCAATAGCTGCGAACATGTTTCCTGATATAGGGGTACCAGCCTCAAGTGCAGATTTCATTGCCGGTGTTGCATCATCACTATTTTTTGTGGCATATGCAATTCCCCAGGTCTTTACAACACTTAGAATAAACAGCATGGGCATTAGAAAAATATTTGCCTTTGCATTTTCTGCATGGGGAATAATAACCATTGTAACCGGTTTTGTACAGAATGTGCCTGAAATTTATGCATTAAGGTTTATACTGGGTCTTGCAGAGGCACCATTTTATGCAGGTACCATGTTCTTTATGGGCATCTGGTTTGTCAAGGAGGAGCGTGGTGTTGCAAATTCCTTTTTTAATGCCGCAATTCCTGTCGCAGGAATTTTTGGAGGCCTAATTTCTGGCGCAATATTTACGGCGTACGGTAATAATCCCGGATGGAGATACCTCTTCATATATGAGGGAATATTAGCACTTATATCCGTGGCAATACTCTGGGTAGTTTTAACAGACTTTCCAGAGGATGCAAAGTGGCTAACAAAGGATGAGAAGGATGCACTTGAAAGGGAATTAAAAAACGAGGAGGAAAACAAGCCAATAAAAGTTTCATGGAAGGAGGCATTAAAACAGAGGGATGTGATATTATTAACAATCGTTTATTTTCTTGGTGTAACAGGTTTATATGGATACACAATATGGCTTCCATCAATAATAAAATCCATGGCCAATATAAGCGCTGCAACTGCCAGTTTCCTAAGTGATATTCCATACGTTGTCGCTGCCATAGCCCTGATTTTAATATTAAGATTTTCGGATAAAAAAGGAAATAGAAAGCATTTAACCGCCATTATTTTCTTCGTTGCATTTGCCGGACTTGCATTAAGTGCATTCCTTCTGGTTTCATCACCAGTGGCGTCATTTATATTCTTTACAATATCGGCAATAGGCATATTCAGCTTCTTACCGATATTCTGGAATATACCACAGGAGGCGCTAACAAGGGAAAGCTCCGCATCATCGATTGGCATGATCAATGGCCTGGGCAATCTTGGAGGCATAGTTGGCCCAATTCTGGTTGGTGGCCTTCAAAGCTATACACATTCATTTGTTGCAGGTGTTTATTCCATGGCTGTCTTCGTCCTTCTTGCAGGAATTGTTGTATTAATGGTCAGGCATTCAAGATAATAAATTATTTTTTATTTTTATAAATTTCTTATTTTGAAGGTTTTATTTTTTATAATATTTAGTCCCATCAAGTTTTTCAATGTCCTTTTTATAGCTATACATGAATATTATCTCCAGAAGCACAAATGCAGCAATGAATGATATTAAATCCATAACGTTGATTATTATTGCCATTACTTTAATTATTGATAGAATAAATCTTAATGCGAGAATTATTACCGAAAAAATAATTAATGTTTTTCTATGAATCCATAGAAATCTTGAATAATCCTTTTTATTAAGTGCCGTCATAATTATTATAATAACATCAAATTAAATAAATAGTTTGTTTTATTAATATTGTTTTGCGGTAAAAGGTTTAATAATAATATATTTATAAGCCTTTAATAATGAGCCTGATTTAAATGGAAAAATCTAAAAATTACCCATTTGGGAGAATTATAATTCCGACATTTTTGTCATTCTATTTGAATTCATCAATAAGGTATTTTATTCCGGCCATTTTACCGTTTATTATTTTAAATCTTCATATAAGCGTACTGCTGGGGTCACTGCTTATTACATCATACTGGGCAGGTTACACGGCCTTTCAAATTCCATCAGGTATGCTATCTGATAAATTTGGGCTGTCGCTTACATCAAAGCTTTCATT
The DNA here is from genome assembly GCF_001402935.1 of Acidiplasma cupricumulans. Taxonomy (NCBI): domain Archaea; kingdom Methanobacteriati; phylum Thermoplasmatota; class Thermoplasmata; order Thermoplasmatales; family Ferroplasmaceae; genus Acidiplasma; species Acidiplasma cupricumulans. Next base: position 8,111 of record NZ_LKBH01000264.1, read on the forward strand.
TTCAATGATTTTCATACTTTTTATACTGCTTTACTTTTTTATTAATAATTATTTATCGTTAATGATTATACAATTTTTCCTTGGAATTTTTTCAGCATCACTTTACGTCTCGGATGCCTCACTTGTACAGGCATGGACACCCAGAAAGGAGAGAACCACCGCAATTGGTATATATCAAACAGCATATTTTGTTGGCGCATCCATAGGGGAATTTATTACAATTGAGGCTTTAAATATAACATTCAAATTACCATTTTACATAATTTTTGGCTTTCTTGCAGCAGTTCTTTTAATAGATTTGACCTTTATTAAGGAGCCCGAGGTAAGAAAAAAAAGCAAAAAACAAAAGATTTCTAAGGATATTATTTATGTAACATTTATAAGGTTTGCTGCAGGTTTTTCCTATTTGGGATTTTTATCATTGTACTCAACGTTTATAGTCTATTCCGGAATCGCATCAGGCTCAAACCTTTTTCTTTATACATGGATACCGTCAATAGGTGGCATCATAACATCGCCACTTGGTGGAAGGATATCGAAAAGGTTCAAAAACGGCAGGCCATTAATAGCAGCAGTCACAGTTTTATTCCTCGGTGCCATAATTATATCAACTGCATTTATTAAGGGATATCTGGTAATTCTGCCTTCATTTCTGGCAGGATTCAGCTATGGATTGTATGCAGGGCCATCAATGGGTATGGCATCAGATGTAAGTGGTGGTGACAGGAATCTGGCATCTGCAAGCGGAATTATTAACTTCAGTTCGCAGGTTGGAGGGAGCATATCTCCATTTGTAATAGGATACCTTTTTTCAGTATATGGCACATTTTCAGTTCCATTTATTACTCTTGGAATAATATCAATAATTTTTATTATACCTGTTCTTTTTAAGATAAAAAAATCATCCATAGGGGACGAGGCATTAAATGAATAAAATTTTAGGTTTTTGTTGCGACACCATTATTATTTACCGAAATTCTATCCTTTAATCCAGTTTTTGTCAGCCAGGCCATGGATTTTAGAAATCCACCCACGGTATTCAGGTTGATGTTTGAAAATACCTGTGAGCTCTTTCCGTGTGTTATGTACAGTTTATAAAATATGTCATCCAGATGGGAAAATACGGAATCCACCATTCTGTCAGATAAATACCTTAGAACAGGGTTCATTGATCTGGCCATGACCGGTATCAAATCCTTTATGACCCCAAAGTCATACTTCCATGACATATATAAGAGCTCCCAGTAACCAGATGGTAGTTTTTCCATGTATGGAAATGGATTATTGTGTATATGTGAACTTGTCATAGGTATAACCGGCAGTGGGAAAATAAAGGCCTTAAACTGGTTATCTATGATTGAATTTACAATATCCATGCTCTGTTTTAAGTCATTTTCATCCTCCTCCGGATATCCAATTGTCATGGTATAGCATGGGTAAATATATGCCTCATTCATAATTTTGGTTGCCCTTACAATAACAGATTTCCAGTCCTCTGGCCTCCAGGGAAATGGCTTTGCATTCATGTATTTATGCATTATTTTTACAGAACCTGTTTCAAGGCCCACCACGGGTGCCTCCGCCCCGTATTCCTTTAGGTTTGATATATCTGACATTTCATATACTGTATCTGGATCACTAAGAACTGCAGGTGCTGAAATATGAGGGAATAAAACGTATCTTGCTCCCATTGATTTCATTGTTTTAAAAAGTTCTATGATTGCATCATGGTTTACCCTTAATTTTTGCTGGCCATATAACAGTATATCATCAGTTATTAATTCTATATCCTTTGCACCGCCATTTAATTCTATTTTAGCCTCCTTTTTTATATCCTCCAGGGGTATTGTTCTGTATGTTTCAGGTGTTATGGAACAGAACTGGCATCCCCTTGGGCAGCCGCGCGTAACCTGAACCTGTCCATACCGTGCAGGATGAACTATCGGTGGTATATCCTCAACCTTCGGCATTCTTCCAGTAATATTTTCCGGGAGTTTTTCCCCATTCAAAGCCTTTTTGACAATAAGAGGAAAATCAATCTCTGCCTCACCATTAAAAACTGTATCAACAAAATCAGGTTTTTTTAATCCTATCTGCCAGGCTGCCGGACCACCAACTATAACCTTGAAATTATATTTTGCCTTTAATGTTTTAACCTTTTTAGCAAGCTCCTCAAAATATACGGCATTCCAGCTTTCCTGCCCGCCAAAAAGCATTGTTAGCTTAAATGTTACAGGGCTCAATCCATAGGGATCATGAACATTTATACCAAGAACCTTTGTATTTTCATCTATAAATTTTTCAATGTCATCAGGCGGGGATATTTTCACATCATTAAAATTATTCTTCAAAAGTATGGCCTCAAGTTTCCTTAATGAGTATGGCACAAAACTGTCTATTTTTTCAGGATTACCAGGTCTTTTTGAAAATATGGCATTCATTAAGGCCTTTGGAACAATGTTATGCGGAAGACATGAAACGTAGCCAAAAACCTGCACACCTCCGTAATTCGAAAACGTTCCGCGATCCGAGGTTAGAACTATCTGGCTCATAATTATAAATTATTTGTAAATATTTAAATTTTTGTTATAAATCCAAATGAATTTATATATTAACATATTTTTGAGAACATTATAATGATATAAATGTATAATTAGA
>NZ_LKBH01000265.1:0-10080 GCF_001402935.1 Acidiplasma cupricumulans
TTATCATTAATCAAGTATTATAAAATTAAAATAAATCGATTTTTTACTCCATTCCAGCTTATAAAGTTTTTAATTTCGTGTTAAATATAAATATTAGATAATATTAACTGTGCTGAGATAATGTTTCAGTACATAATATTTCCATTCGCCGCACTTGCAGTATGGACTGCATCAAACACAATCATTAAGGGTTTAACATCAAAAATTAATCCCAATATTGTTTCCATGATAATTGTTGGCTCCGGCATTTTACCAATGCTTATTAGTATTATGATGTCGCCCGTGCACTCATTTTCAATTTTTCTTATTGTAATGTCGGTATTTTCAGGAATTTTTTTAGGACTTGGATATATACTATTTTATAAATCTTTAAGGGGCGCAAACCTTGGAAATGCAGCGGTAACAATAAATGTACAGCAAATAGTTGTAATTCTCTTTGGTTTGAGCATTTTGCGTGAAAAATTAACATCATTAATTCTGCCGGGAATTATACTTATAATTTTTGGATCAATACTTGTCACAGTAACAAGGGGATTTAAGGTCGATAAGGTATTATTAATCGCTGCCGCCGCAAATATAATTTGGGGAATTTATTACATCCCATTAACATTTGCCATAGCATCGGTCCACTCATCCCCTGTGCCACTACTGCTTTCCAGAATTATAGGCTTTTTCTCTGTTTTCATCATATTTAATATAAGGCCAATAGTTAATGGCATCAAAATGAAAATTTCTAAAAATAATATTAGAACAGACCACATTGCATTCATGATTATTTTAATATCAATAATAGCAGGCATACTTGATGGTTCAGGTAATGTATTATATGCATTTTCCATTCAATATGGCATACTGGTTATAGCCGGTGCCATTATAGCAATGCTTCCTGTATCCCTTGCATTATCAGGCCGGATTGTTTATCACGAAAAGCTAAGGCTGAGACAGTACACTGGAATTGCTTTATCCGTTCTTGGTGCAATTATTATAGTAATTTAGATCGTTAAATAATATTTTAGTTATAATATATAAAAAAACGAAATACGACAAAATATTTATAAATTATATACATATGATATACATGGCTGATAAAATTATCTTTGTAATAGAAACAGGAAGGGAGAACATGGCAAAACTCATGGCCAACATAGGTATGGCAACAAAGATGAAGGAATATGAAAAAAATATGAAGATAGAAATGATATTTTTGACCCCTGCAGTTTCAGTCTTAAATAAGGACCAGGCATTGTACAGGCCCATACTGGATACTGTGTGGAAGGCAAAAAATACCGGCATTAAAATTATTGCATGTGAGACTGCAATGTCCAACGTTGGGCTTACAAGGGAAAAAATACCTGAAAACCTTGTTGATGAATTTGCCCCAATAGGTGGGATATATGTTTTAAATAAAATAAAGGAGGATTACGAGACATTCTGGATTTAATATTTCCTCAATACTTCTAATTTAAATTTATTGCAATAATATACTGTAAACACAATAAATTAAAAGATTTAAATAACACACCAAAAAATTTTAATTTTTTGGTATAATATGTAGTTATATTTTATTATTTGCATAATATGTTTATTATCAATAAATAATTATAACAGATATCTATGTCATACTATGTGGGACTACGCCAATAAAGTTTTCGAGCCATTTCCAGCTGAGAAAAAGATAATTCAGAAGATGATAAGCATAGGCCTCAGCATCAGGGAGCTAGACGACGAGATTAAAATTTTCTGTGATGAAATTGAAATTAAGCCGAATTCAATTGCTAGGGCCTATAATGTTGACAGGCGCGTTGTAATAAATACCTTAAAAAGAATAAAAGAAAATAAGGAATTGTATGATTTCTTTACAAATTTAAAACCTGTTGCCGATTTTTCCGATTCAGGTTCAAAAATGGGTTTTGGCGTCATAGAGATAATACCTGATAATGCGGCAAAACCAGGAATTATTTCTGGGGTAATTTCTGTTATTTCAAAATATAATATAAGCATAAGGCAGGTTATTACCGATGACCCTGATTTGATTGAGAACCCAAAGGCCGTTGTTGTTACATCAACACAGCTATCAGGTGATATTATAAGAGAAATAAAAAAGGTTGATGGTGTTAAGGGGGTTACAGTCCTATGAAATTATCAAGATTATTTCCATAAATTAAATTCATTAAAGTATTTATTTTGTTGTTAACATCATTAAATGTGTCGCCAAAGACATTTATATGCCCCATCTTTCTTTTTATCCGTATTTCTTCCTTATGATACCAGTATATATTTGTACCGCCCATTCCAAGTATTTTTTTTATTTTATCATCAATGGATGTACCAATAATGTTTAATATGCCTGATGGCCTGAAAAGCACCGGCTTCTGAATGGGAAGGTCAGCCACTGCAAGTATATGTTCCTCGAACTGTGATATTGATGAACCTAAAAGTGTATGATGCCCGGTATTATGTACCCTTGGTGCGTATTCATTTATTAATATTTCATTGCCAGTTACATAGAATTCTATACCCATAACACCAATATAGCCAAGTTTATCCATAAGTTTTTTTGCCATTTCAGGCATTTTATTATTACCATCCAATGGGGCTATATTATAAATAAGAATGCCGTTTTTATTGTAATTGAAGGATGGATCAAAAAACTGAAAATTTCCATTGCTGCCCCTAACCGCTATTATTGACGCCTCATAATCGTAATTTATAAATTTTTCCACAACAAATGGTCCAGAGTCCTGGCATTTTAAACTATCTGTATTTTCATTGATAAAATACTGCCCCTTGCCATCATATCCACCACGGCAGGTTTTTATTACAGCCCTGCCCATCCTCTTTGCCGCCCTGAATGCAGATTCAAAATCCTCGTGGTATTCATACTGTGCAATTGGGAAACCGTTTTTTTGCAAAAAATCCTTTTCAAGAGATCTATCCCTTTTTAACTCAACTGTTTTTATATCTGGTCTTAATTTTCCTGATGAACTTGCATATTCAAGAGTTTTCTCATCAACATGTTCAAATTCAAATGTTATATAATCACAGGAATCAACGAACGTTTTATACTTATCCGTTGTAAAAAATTTATCTGCTATGTATCCGGCAGGGCCCTTTTCTCTGTCTATAACATAAAACTTAAAAGGATATCTCTTCATGGTAATTATCATCATGTATCCAAGCTGGCCTGAACCTATTATTCCAATAATCATAATTTCTCACCAAGAACCTTATTTTTTTGATCCACCATGAATTTTTCCAGAAACATTTTTAATTTATCATATTTTATTGATAATATTCTAACAGCAAGCAGGGCCGCATTTTTTGAATTTCCTATTGCCACCGTCGCAACAGGAACACCTGACGGCATCTGTACTATTGATAAAAGAGAATCAAGTCCATTTAGATTCCTTGATGGTACTGGCACGCCAATTACGGGCAATGTTGTCATGGATGCTACCATACCGGGAAGATGTGCCGCCCCGCCGGCCCCTGCTATGATAACCTCTATGCCATTATTTATTGCATTCTTTGCATATTCAAGCATAAATTCTGGTGTTCTATGGGCCGATACAATTTTATATTCAACCTCTACACCAAAAAATTTTAGGGTTTCAATGGCATCCTTCATTGTTTCAAAATCTGAGCTGCTGCCCATGATAACTGCTACCTTCATAAAACATAATATAATAATATTTAATAAAATTAATTTAGCAATAAAAATAATTTTTATTTAACGATGACGCTGGCGCTCATATTAAATACTCCTGCTGTGGAGCTGCTTAAATGTATATTATCTGTTAGGTTAAACTCTATTATTGCAGTTGTGGTTCCGGCATGTGAAACTGAAAGTGTGTTAATTACCAGTGCGAAGGAATGGGCAAGCTTCAATGTTATATTATTCCCAAGTATATCTATGGTTACCTTACTAATGTATATTTTTATCATATTAAATGTTCCAGAATGAACTGTTATGTTTGAAAGGAAGGTTGCATTTGATAAAGCCACATCAAATATGTTTACAGTTTTATCATGCAGTGAATAATTGTACCAGCCTGTGCTGTTTGATGATGCCTTATCATAATGAAGTGCTATTGCAGAGAATGTTATGTAAACGCCTGTTGCACCGGATAGGGATATCCCGGAATCAGCAGCCTCCAACCTCAACGTGCCATGAGTTTCATAATCGTATCCATAATATGCTATCCCGCCTATTACAATAATTATAATTGCAACAGCAATTATCTTTTTCAAATTCATGCATTTATAACGAAAATTTTCTATATAAATATAACTGATGGATAATCTCATTTAATATCATGTTTTAAATTTAAAACTTTACTCAGGATTTTCTTATTGCTATTACAAAAATTTTCAAACTACAATTGCTTAAAAAAGAAAATGGAAAATATCTAATATGAATTTTTGAATACCATTATATGAAAATTCTTGTAACCGGCCATAGAGGTTTTATTGGTGGTCATATATATAATTATTTAAAATCAAATAATTATGAAGTATACGGCTATGACCTTGGAGATAAATTAGAGGATGTTAAATATGATTATATAATACATATGGCTGCAAGAGGTTTAATAAGGCTATCAACAAAATTTCCATATGAATATTATAAGGATGGCCTTGATCTAACCATTAAGTTTCTGGAACTGGCCAGAAAAAATAATTCAAAGTTTATCTTTCCATCATCAGGTTCAATTCAGAATCCCACAAATCCATACTCCCTCGGAAAAAAGAATGCTGTTGAATGGATAAAATTGTATGGTAAATTATATAATATGGATTATTATGTTTTAAAATTTTATAATATATATGGTGAGAATGCAAAAAAGGGTGCTGTGTATTTATTTACAAAAGCCGCTTTGAATGGTGAGACTGCAACTGTTTATGGTGATGGCACACATATAAGGGATTACCTGTATGTTGGTGATGTTGTTAAACTTATATATAATATAATAAACAATAAAATTGTACCTGGTGAATATGATGTTGGTTCAGGGACTGGAACATCAGTTAATGATTTAATTAAATTAATTGAGGGGGTTACCAATAGGCCCATAGAATATGTTAAAAAAGATTATATTGTGGATGAGGCTGATAATCTTGTTGCCGGAAATACTGTTATTAAAGACCCTCTGCCATTGAGTAATGGAATAGAAAAAGTAATGAAATGCATTGAAGATAGTAAATTATAATATTTTTTGTTATGGTAATATCCAGAATAATTATTATTCAGGGCCATAGTAAGGATTATTTACAAAATAATTCAATAAATTTATAAATTTGATTGTCATTATCTAGCATGGATAATATTAAAAAACTGATACCTTACTGGTTCTTTGTGTTTACAATTGGTTTCGGCTGGTTTATTATCTCACCGGTGGTTCCCGAGCTCAGCAAATTGCTATCCACCAATCTTTCCGGAATATTGCTGGTGCTGTCTGCATATGGATACACAATGGCTATTATAGGTCTCATAGCCGGAATTCTATCTGCAAAATTTACTGTTAAGTCTGCCCTTTATCTGGCAGTAATATTTTCAGTGATAGGCTTACTGGCAAGGGCATTTTCAAACAATTACATGGAATTTCTAATTTTCTCATTAATGGCGGCAACGGCATATCCATTTTCACTTGCGCCTGTTGGAAGTATTGCGGAATCAATGGATCCTGTTAAGTCAGCAACCATAGCAGGCCTAAGCATAGGATTTCTATTCTTAGGCATGTCAGCCGGGTCATTAATTGGGCCGTACATATTTATAGCACTTGGGATCAGGGGAATTTTATTGCTCCCTGCAGTGCTTGCCATAATTGCATCAGCCATTTTAATCCCAGTGCTTAAAAGCTATCCGGCCAGATACAGGGGGAAATCGTTGAAAGGTTCTTTTAAGATAGGCATGTTAAAAAACTGGTATGTTGGATTATCCATGGCATCAATATCAATTCTATTTGGAGGAATAGCATCAACAGTTCTTGGATTTCATTTCAGTGCATTAACAGCACTTAAACTATCAGGCCTTCTTAGTGGTTTGGAATTTTTGGGATCTGCAATAGGCGCTCTTTTACTACCATATATTTTTGAAAAATATAAAATGTTAAGGACAGGCACAGTTGCCTCCGGTTCAATGTCTTTTATATTTGGTATGGTACTTCTTATTTCAATGGTTTATACAAACATTGAATACCTAATAATCGCCTCATTTTTTATCTTTGGCTTCTTTGGAAATGCCTTCTGGGTGCTCGCACTGAACTCAATAATGAACTACGTGGATGATCCGGCAAGGGCCGGGTTTGCAACATCAATGTACAGTGTGGCCACAAATGTTGGTGTTGCCATAATACCAGTTTTTGTCGGTGCGGAATTTTCAAATACAAAAACAGTGCTGTACGGCATTGTGCCTGCAATAGTAATTGTGCTTCTGGCATTTGCCGTATCTCCATTCCTTGCATCATCTGGAATGAAAGGCAAAAATATAACAGAGGAGGAAACAGCCTGAAGATAATTTTTTAGATTTAAATTACAGGACAATTTTATAATAATTTAAAAAATTTTTTAATTCATAGGTTTTTATTAAAAATGTATGCCATTTTAATACTTTTAAACTCATGGAATTGCTATTCTTGAAACTGCAAGCGCAAGTAATGTTTCATAAATTGCTGTGACCACATAAAGCACTGATAATGAATATTTTATTAATGCCCTTGATTTTTGTGAGTCAAATCTGTCATATAATATACCGCGCACACCATTAAGTCCATGATATAAAACTATGTATGTAAAAACAATATAAAAGGCAAGCCAGTAACCATTATGAAGATTCTCCAGAACCGCGGTAAAAAATCTTATGGGGTGCCCGAAGTCTATATTTGCCAGATACAGGTGAATTCCCAGGAAGAATATTAAAAATACGCCTGTAATTACCTGCAGGAGCCATCCCAGCGGGCCGAGCCCTTTTAATCCACTTGAATTTTTATTATTCATCTAATGACCTCCCAAGAATAAATACGCATAGTATAAAAACAAAACAAGAAGGACCATAGATATGGATTCATATGCATAAAAAAATAGCTTATGGTGTTTAAGGCCTATGCCAAACTCATTTAATGCAAGCCTTATTCCATTTGCACCATGGTAAAATATTACAAGGGCCAGAAGCATATCCATTACTATGAATATATCAAAGGGGCCGTATGTGATATTCTGCACAAGTGAGTTGTAGGTTGTCCTACCATCAAGCAGGCTTGACAGGAATATCAGGTGCATGTATAAATAAATAACTATGACAAGGCCGGAAAACCTCTGGAATGCAAAGGCGAAATATCCTGTCCCCTTATCCTTAATATTAAACCATCCCGCTATGCCTGTTTTATTCATTTCTTACCACCCATTATATTTTTTAATTCATATTTTAATCCCTGCACCCTCAATTTCTGTATTGCAAATGATGGCCTGACATCCTTGGGGCAGGCCTCAGTGCATTCACCGGCAAAATGGCATCTTGATGTGCCATCATCGCTGTTCGCTATATCTATTCTATACATTATTCCCTGATCACGGTTGTCAATATTGTATCTGAATAAGGCCGTTAATGGTGCCGGTCCTAGATAATTTTCATCGGTGCCAACAACAGGGCATGCCGCCATGCATAATCCACATTTAATGCACTGTGCATACTCCTTAAATTCATTGAACTGCTCTGGTGTTTGGGGTATTTCAGCACTGTAATTTCCATCATCATCCCTTATAATGTAGGGTTTTACCTTTTTGTATTTATCAAAGAATGGGTCAAAATCGACTACAAGATCCTTAATTACATTATAATGTGGCAGTGGACTAATTTTTATAATATCTGAGTGAAGGCTTGCAAGCTGTGTGGAACATGCCATTCTGGGCCTTCCATTAATTTCCATGCCACAGCTTCCACATATTTCCATTCTGCATGAATACCTGAATGACAGTGTTTGGTCTATATTCTCTTTTATATAAAGCAAGGCCTCAAGAACAGTGGAAGCCTTATCCGCCGGGACATTATAATTATCGTAATATTCATCTCCGTGTTCATTCCTTCTTTTAACCATTAGTTTATACATTTTAAACACCTCAGTAAACCCTCGGGGCAGGCTTCCATTTAGTAATTGTTACAGGTATGTAATAAAATTCAGGGCCATTTACTGTATATCTTGCCATTGTATGCTTAAGGAAATTTGTATCATCACGTTCCGGAAAATCTATACGGTAGTGGGCCCCACGTGATTCCTTCCTTAACAATGCACCCTTTGTTATAATCTCTGAAAGTTCAAGCATAAATCCGACCTCAAGTGCCCATTGAAGTTCTATGTTAAATGTCATTGATTTATCCTCCACTGATATGCCCCCGTACCTTGATTTAAGCTGTTTAATCCCCTTAAGGGCCGTTAAAAGCCCATTTTCGTCCCTGAAAACACCCACATATCTGTCCATTAAAGCCCTCAAATCTTCCCTGATTGCAGCAACATTTTCACCGCTGTTTCTTTTTAGTATTGCATCATATATCCTGTTTTCCTCATCCAAAACCTTGTTCATGTTTATATCAGGAATATTCCCTGACATTGCAAATTCAGCCGCCCTCTTTCCAGCAACATTGCCAAATGCAAGGCATTCATTGGTGGAGTTCGAACCGAGCCTGTTGCCGCCGTGGATGCTTACAGCAGCATTCTCGCCTGCACTGAATATTCCTGGAACCGTTGTCTCGGTATTAACATTAACATGTATCCCACCCATTGTGTAATGCGTTGCCGGCCTTACAGGTATTGGTTCATTTGCCGGATCTATATTATTGAATTTTCTTGCTATATCCGTAATCATTGGTAGTCTTTCCTCAAGCTTATCTGCTATGCCGGTTAAATCCAGGTTAACATACTCAATATCTCCATATTTACCCTTAATTCCATTGCCATTCTGCAGCTCCCACATTATGGCCCTGGATACAATATCCCTTGGCGCCATATCCTTCTTTGATGGGGCGTATTTTTCCATGAACCTCTCGCCCTTATTATTTACAAGAAATCCCCCATCTGCCCTGGCACCCTCGGTTATAAGTATTCCCGATGGAACAAGGCCTGTGGGATGGAACTGTATGAATTCCATATCCTTCAGGGGCAAGCCTGCGCGGTAGGCTATTGCATCACCATCACCGGTGACAAAATGTGCATAGGTGCTAAATTTATACAATCTTCCGGCACCACCGGCTGCAAAAATAAGGGATTTGGCCTGAAAGGCCAGAAACTCTCCAGTTTTTATGTTTATTACTGTTAGGGCGTTAAACCTATTGTTATCAATAATAAGCGAGGTAACAAAATACTCATTATAAAAATGTATATTATCATATTTCAATGCCCTTGAAAAAAGGGTCTGCATCACATGGAATCCGGTTTTATCGGCTGCAAATGTTGCCCTTGGAAAGCTAAGCCCCCCAAAATCTCTTTGGGATATTGTTCCATCAGGATTCCTTGACCATGGGCACCCCCAGTGATCTGTTGTATATATCTGTTCCGGCACCAATCTTACAAATGTTTCAACTGCATCCTGGTCTGCAAGGTAATCACTGCCCTTAATTGTGTCATATGCATGAAGGTCAAAATTATCCTTTGGGTTTAGCACAGCACTGGTACCACCCTCTGCAGAAACCGAATGGGACCTAATGGGGTAAAGCTTGGATATAAGTCCAACACTAATTTTACTGTCATATTCTGCAGCTGATATGGCTGCCCTAAGTCCAGCCATACCACCTCCTATAATAATTATATCCTCCTTTATTACCTCCAATTTATCACTTCATGCTTAAATGCATTCAATTTATAAAAATATTATTGGCTGTTTTAAAGGTTTTATAAAAATATATTAAAACATTTTATTTAAAACATAAATACAAAAATTTAATAAATAATAGGAAACATATTTTTACTTATTATATTAAAATATTTTCAAAATATTCCTTGATAAGATCATCATAAATTAAAGTTAATGTACATAATATAACACTAAATAAAAATTTACGCAATTTAATGATTATAGATCGGAAGAGCG
>NZ_LKBH01000266.1:0-9192 GCF_001402935.1 Acidiplasma cupricumulans
AAATCTTTTAATATATATGTAAGATAAAGCAATGATGGCTAATGGATAAAAAGAAAATTTATATAATTTTATCGGTAATTGTCGCAATAATAGTGATTAGCGTTGTTTCTGCTGAACTTGAATATGAGCATTTTGGTTTCCCATCAAGCTCCTCTATATCTTCAGATATTGGTCATCAGATAAACTCTAGGGTCACGTTAACATATACAAATTCATTCAATATTTCTTCCCAGCCAGGTATCCCTTCTAATGTTACGAAAGCAGAGTATGTTATCTACAGTTATGGATATTATTCAACAAGCTCCAGTGGGTCAAAAATTCCGCATTATGATCGGGTTATTATTGAACAATTCTATTTTAAAAATGCAACTGATGCAAGATTATCCTATAGATCACTTTATAATGGAGAATTAGCCTCTTATAGGTCAAATACAGGCCATAACCTTACAAGCTCAAATATAACCTCTATAGGGATAATCAGTAATAGCACATCATTTTCTGGGTTTAAGTACTCGGTATTTCCATCCAACAATGGCAATTTAACTGCACAGGGATTCGGCTACAGAAATAACCTGTTTTTCCTTGTAAATTGGAACAGCAGGATAAACTACAGTGATGCAAAGAAAATTGTTAATTCAACTATTTCATCAATGGTGGGTCTATAATTTCATAATATTTTTATTTAAATTTTATAAGAGAACATCTCCCATTGCAACATTAAGCATTTTATTAATTAGCTTTCCAAGGAATTCCAGGGTATAATCATCTACAAAATCCTTAAATTGATCCATGTTTTTTAATTTATAAAGATGGGCAAGCATAAGCCTTGTATGGGCAGCTGCCATTATTAAATTTGCAGTATATTTATTTCCAGAATTCATCTTTTCCTTGGCATCTATCCATTCCTTATTATAGTGCCTTAAGGATTTTCTGATTTCATCGCTTAATACAGTATCACCGTCATATATGTGTGAATTTAGGGTATCAAGTATGTCAAGCAGTTCCCTTGTTTCTTCTATATTTTTTGCCTCCGCAATGGCAAGGCCAAGAAAGGATTCAGCCATTTTAAACTCAGAGTCATAGAGAAAAAACTCATGATCAAGAGGTAAATAATCATCAATCAGATCGCAGTATTCCATTAATGGATTTTCATCCTCCATGTAATCTTTATTTCAATGTTGTATTATTAATTATTTTAACTAAAAAAACTAAATTAGAATTTATATTTTTATTTCAACCACACATTTGTTATCCCCGTCCGCAAATGTCTCTATTAATGAAAAATTATCGTTAATTTTATCCGTTATTATTGATTTTTCCAGTGAACCGCATACCAAATTTTTATTATTTTTTGCCAGTTCATAAAAGATACAATTGTGCCTTATTATTTTCACATTGTCCTCATTTACCTCAATTTTAGCATAGTATCCAAGCTTGTTAAGCAGATTAACATATTCCCTTAATTTATCTATTTTTTTATCCCTGCTCATCTGTGAAAAATCAAGATAATTATTAGTATCAACCATTCTGGATGCAATTTTCATTAATATCTCATTCGTTTTGTTTATGCCTATAGTGTCCTGCATTTCCTCAAGTAACAGTGTTGCAAAATTTATATACTGTTTGGGGAATAATTCCATACCCTTGTCTGTAATTTTGTAATATTTTTTTGGCCTGCCAGATTTCGCCCTGACAAAATATGATGTAACCAGTCCCTTATTTTCGAGAAAATTTATATGCTCTTTTACAGCATTTTTATTTATCCTAATTATTAAAGATAATTCCTCAAGAGTTTTATCCTCATAAAGTAGTGAATTTAGTATTTTGCTTTTATTTTGACCCAAATAATCATCAATTATATTTTCCATATTACTTATATAACTAATAGGTATATATATTTTAGTCACTTTAAACATAATAAAATGTTTATATACAAATTAATCATATACATTATAATGACAGATACAGTACTGGAAATAAAAAATCTTAAGGTTTCCGCATCAGGAAAGGAAATATTAAAGGGTATAAATTTAACAGTGAAATCAGGGGAAATACATGCACTCATGGGACCTAACGGTGCCGGTAAATCAACTCTTGGCGAGGCCCTCATAGGCCATCCAAATTATGAAATAACGGATGGTAATATAATAATAAACGGAAGGGATGTAACCCATTCCACACCAGAAGAAAGGGCTAGGCAGGGATTATTTTTGGCATTTCAGAGCCCAATTAGCATTCCCGGCGTTAAAATCTCAACATTTTTAAGGACAGCCTATAATGACCTGTATCCAGATGAAAAGTTACCATTAAGGGATTTCTTTAATATGGTTAAAACTGCAATGAAGGACCTTGATATGGATGAATCCTTTATTTCAAGATCTGTAAACGATGGCTTCTCTGGCGGTGAGAGAAAAAGGTTTGAGGTTCTTCAGATGGTTATACTCAAGCCAAAAATTGTAATACTGGATGAGATAGATTCAGGTCTGGACGTTGATGCCCTTAAATTGGTTTCTAGTGAGATTAAAAAACTGCACGATTCAAATGTGGGATTCCTAATAATAACACATTATCAGAGAATACTTAAGGACATAATACCTGAATTTGTCCATGTTTTAAGGGATGGAAAAATAGTATTAAATGGTGGTAAGGAGATTTCCGATAAAATAGAGCAGGAAGGTTTTGAATGGATTGAGGCGTGATGAATATGGAAGATTATAATAAGGATGAGGAAATAGAAAAATTAACCGAAAGTTTAAAGCACAGCAAAAAATCAGACTATGAATTTTATGATAAAATAAACCCGGTATACTCAACTGGCAAGGGTCTGAACAGAAAAGTCGTTGAGGAGATATCAGATATAAAAAAGGAGCCTGACTGGATGAGGAGGTCCAGATTAAAGGCACTTGAAATCTTTTTATCAAAACCAATGCCAACGTGGGGGCCTGATCTTTCAGAAATTAATTTTGATGAGATAACATATTATACAAAACCGGAGGATGTTAAGGCAAAGAGCTGGGATGAGGTTCCAGATCAAATAAAGGAAACATTTAATAAGCTCGGCATACCACAGATGGAGCAGAAGTATCTTGCAGGCTCAGTTGCACAGTATGACAGTGAGGGCGTTTACAGCAGTCTGAAAAAGGAATGGGAGGAAAAGGGTGTAATATTTACAGATCTGGACACAGCAGTGCAGCAATACCCAGATCTTGTTAGGGAATATTATTGCAAGGCAATACCACCAAGCGATAATAAATTTGCGGCATTAAACGGCGCTGTATGGTCCGGTGGTTCATTTTTATACGTACCAAAAAATGTTACAATTGACCTTCCATTACAGACCTATTTCAGGTTAAATGGTGAGCAGAGCGGACAGTTTGAGCATACAATAGTAATAGCAGATGAGGGTGCAAAGGTTCATTACATAGAGGGCTGCCTCCCAGAGGATGAGTTAATAAGCCAGGGTGATAAATTTATAGCAATCAATCAATTATTCACAAACGATGGTGTAATATCTAACACAGGAAATAAAAGAAAAATCACACGCAAATACGTGCATCCATACAATGGGTTCATGTATAATATAGTTCCAGCATCGCCTGTAAATGCATTCAGGGCAACATCAGAGCATCCCGTATTAAGCATAAAAAGGGAGGAGGTTTCAGTAAGGATAAATAATGGACATTATGAAATATCCACAGAAAAATTAATGGCCGTTGAACCCCAGTACAGGAGAGCTGATGAACTAAATCCAGGAGATTTTCTTGTTTATGTCTCACCATTGGAGGTTCAGGATAATGATTCAATCAATGAATCAATGCTAAGAATCCTTGGGTTTTACACAGCATCTGGAGTTATATCATTCAACAGGCATTTAAACATGTACCAGATGTTATTCTCGTTCAGGGAAAATGAAAATGCCAGCGAATTATACTCCATAATAAAAAATATGGGGGAGCAGGCAAGTATAATTAAATCAAACAAAAAATATACTGTTTCAACATATTCAAAGCCATTGATTGAATTTTGTATTCACAATGCAGGGCAGAATTCAAATGAAAAAATATTTTCAGAAACAGTAATGAAGCTGCCTCCGGAGAAACAGAAAATAATCATAGATTCATATGCAAAGGTTCGTGGAAATCTTTACTCCAGATCCTGTGGATCAAGAAATGTAAGAATCTCAGTGCATTCGAAAATACTTGCACTTCAGATTCAGGAAATATTATCAAGAAGCAATATATTTGCAATAATAAATCTAAGAAACAAACATTATACAATAGAATACACAGAAAATGCCAAATTCCACAGAATAAGGCATAAAAACAATTATTATTTTGTCCCAATTAAAAAAATAGAACGCCAGGAATACAATGATATTGTTTATAATCTTGAGGTTGATTCTGATAACTCCTATCTTGTAAAGGGATTTGCAGTACATAACTGCACCGCACCGAGATATGACACAAGCTCGCTGCATACCGCCATCGTTGAAATATATGCACATAAAAACTCAAATGTAAAATATACAAGCGTTCAGAACTGGTCAGATTCGGTATATAACCTGCCGATAAAGAGGGCATGGGTTGATGAGGGTGCCCATATGGACTGGGTAACAGGAGAATTAGGATCAAAGGTAACAATGATATATCCATCATCATATCTTAGAGGAAGGGGGGCCTCAACATCCAATCTTCAAATAACCCTTGCAACCAAGGGGACATTCAAGGATGCCGGAGGAAAGGCAATACATCTGGCACCGGATACAACATCAAGGATTGTATCAAAATCAATAAGTTTGGATGACGGTTTAACTGTTTACCGTGGCCTTGTAAGGATGAATGAGGGTGCAAAGCGTGCAAAAAGCCATGTCCAGTGCGATGCACTTCTAATAAACAGCGACTCAAAGAACTATACATATCCATATGATGAAATCTATGAGCCAACAGCAGAGTTCAGCCATGAGGCCACTGTAGGCAAAATAGGTACTGATGAGCTTACATATCTTAGGTCCAGGGGATTAAGTGAGGATGAGGCCTCATCCATGATAGTACTCGGATTTATGGATGACATAATGAAGGAGATACCCATGGAATTTGCAGTGGAAATGAACAGGCTTGTAAAGCTGGAGATGTCCAAAATGGGTGCCGTTGGATAAATATTTATATTTTTTAAGGTGATAATTCAATGATAGAAGACTATTTGGATACTTTAAATGAGAGATTTAGGGATTTCGATATAGAATACCGCAAGCAGGCGTATATTTACTATCTTAAATATCCTGATCCCCCATATAAGGAAAGCCCCGACAGGAAAACCTATGTGCATATAGCCGATGAAGAACTTGACAAAATGGCACATGGAGAAATGTATGTTGGCATTAAAAAATCAAAAAATCCTGATATAAATTATGATATTATTGTAAACGATTCAGAAATAATCCTTAATAATAAGGATAAGAATATTTACACATCAAATATGAAAAATGCCTTTAAGGAAAGGCATGATTTATTTGAAAAATACGTTGATACTGTATATGGCAAATACAATAAGGAGAACCTAATAAATTTCTCATATGAAAACGGTTATTTTGTTTACATCCCGGATAATACAAGTGCTGAAATAAAAATAAAATCAGAACAGGATGCAAATTCATCATTTACAGTTAAAAATGTAGTAATCATAGGGAAAAATTCAAAAGCCTCCATAGTGGATTTATACGAATCTGAGGATGATGGCAGCGGCATACATGGAAGAAATATATACATATTCTGCCTTGAAAACTCAAAGGTGGATTATAATTATATTCAAAATGAATCATTAAATTCAGCAAATATAACATATGTAAGGCCAGTACTCTATAACGATGCCCAGTTAAAAATTATTGATGTAAATACTGGGTCTGGTAGGGTTATATATAACCATGAAAGCGAGATGCACGATAATACCACCCTTAATTCCTATGGCATAAATATAACAAGGGGCATCCAGGAGCATGATATCTGGGATTCAAGCCTTCAGTATGGGAAATTCTCAAACTGTGACATAAATATTAAGGGAATAGTCTTTGATCAGAGTTCAACAATGCACAGGGGAAATATAGATATAGAACCTGATGGTGTAAAATCAACAGGATTTTATAACTCCGCCATACTTTTAATGTCTGAAAATGGCAAGGGAAATTCAAAACCTGCATTGTTGATAAAAAATAATGATACAAAATCAAAGCACGCATCGGTAATATCAAGCATAGATCCGGAGCAGGTATTTTATTTAAGATCCAGGGGCATATCGGAAAATGATGCTATATCACTTATAGTACAGGGGTTCCTTGGATATATTAATGACCATGTTGACAATGAATTTGCAAAAAACATTATATCAAAAATAATTAATATTAACTAATTTTTTAAAATTTTTAATTTATAATTTTCCCTCCATCAATTCATCCTGCACAAGCATATCGCTCTTCCCGGCATTTTTTATTTTATCCGGATGCTTTTTAGCATATATAAGCACTGCTATTAATGTAAGTATTATGAAAACTATGGCGGTTATTATTGAATAATCTACAGGATATGCTGGAGGGTTAAAGCTGTAATACATCGCTATTAATAGGATTATGGTGGCAATCAACGGTATGATTAAATGCAGTGTTGGTTTAAATGCTTTTAATCTCATGTATGTTTTTGTTAATCCAAAGTTGCTTAATATATGTCCTATAAACAGTGCAGCGGAAGATGCAGAAACAAGATAAACGAAACCATCATATGGCCCAATTAATATGCCTGCTATTAACGATATAAAATATGCAACGGCAGCGATTATTATTATAGCAATATAAGGAGTTTTATGTTTTGGATGAACCCTGGAAAATAATGAGGGTCCAAGCCCATCCCTGCTCATTGAAAATATCATTCTTGAGCTTGTATTTAACGGAGCCAGTGAGCCTGCAAATAAACTGTTTATTATAAAAACGAACAATAAAATGGTAAATGGAAGGCCAAGGAATTTATCGGCCACTATTAATCCGGGCACGCTTGATGCTGCAAATTTATTCATCCTGTTAATTCCCCAGCCGACAGTTAATGCATAAGATGTGAGGACAAACACCACACCTGTTATTAGAAAGCTTATTAATAATGCCTTTTTTATATTTTTCCTTGGCTGTTTTGCCTCCTCACCAAGTGTGACCACGGCAGATGAACCTGACATTGAGAATATGGCAAGAACCATGCCAACACCAACACCTGCAAATCCATGAGCAGGTCCTGTTGTGAATGGAACATACGTATTTTTTGGTCCAAGTGCGACTATAATAACTATAGATGTTATTATAAGCAGGATTATTTCAATTGCTGATGCTGTAAAACTATAGGCCAGTGATGGTTTTATACCCAGATAGGCTATTATCGTTATTATGATCAAAAAGGCGGTCATTATTGGAATCCATGTATAATTACCTATGCTAATTCCAAGAAAGTATGATATTGTTCCAGGTATAAAAACCCCTGATGTGAATAATATTGCATTGGTAATTACCATGAAATATGAAAACCACATCATATAACCTATTATGAGACCATACCGTGGACCAGCACCCTGAGAGTTAAATGTGTAAAAACCACCAGCACCATTTATCTTTTTCGAAAACTGATACGGTGTGTTTATCCATATTAATACACCTATAATGGAGATTACATATGCCAGTGGCAGGGACCCCAGGGCATATCCTGCAGCTCCAGTCATGGTTGCAGCAACGGCACCAAGAGGTGAAATCATTGCTATTGCCTGTCCAAGAAGAGGATAGAATCCGGCGGCATTCCTTTTAAGTCTCTTAGATTCACTAACTTTTTCCATAATCAATACATGAGTTTTTTATCGATTTAAACATTTTGAGGAGTAAAGTAAATTGCAAATTAATATACGTATTATTTTTATTTTATAAGCATAATCGGATTATACCTAACGATATACTTTTTATTCAACTCATTCTGGATTGATATTATGCTTTATGTTTTTGCATTATAAATATGAAATATTTAATGGGAATATAATTTGCCATTTAATACTAATATTTATGAATCCATACTAATTTTTAGTCAGGTTTTCTGAAAGATATCCTTGTTCTGGAATAAATTACGCCCCTTTTCCTTACCATGTATGGTGTAATAACAATTTCTGCACCACATTCACAATTTTTAATTTTATTCATGGCAACATATCTTACTATTTTCCTGCCACAGAATGGGCATGTAACCTTATTTTCCGATTCTGATCTCACCACCCCTGCCAGTGCTGTTTTTAATTCATTGAATGTACCATTAAAAGAGCTAAGAATTCCTCTATTTCCAATAAAAATTTTGAATGAAAAATAATTCTTCCCATCAACTTCAAATTCGTCAATATAGGATTCAATGCCGTATTCCTGTCCTATATCGTTTAGATATTTTTCTAATTCATCTCCAAGGGAATAGCCTGCATCCCTCCTGTCAATTTCGGCATTAACATTTTTTAGTATATACATCCTGTCTTTTTCATCGAATGTTTTCATAATATCTATTATGTTTTCCCTGTCTATGTCAACTCCAGAATCTAAATATTTATATTTAAAATCCGGAAAATACTGAACTTGGTCTATTAATCCTTCATAGGTTTTAGACCTCTGGCAGTAGTTAGATAAATAACTAATAACAGAATTCTTAATGTCATTATGCCTCCTTTTATCTGCCAAACGACTCTTATTTTTGTATTTCAAAAGCCTGAGTTTTACCTCACCTGTGTCAAGGCCTTCCTGCAAAATCAATTGTGCCAGCTCTGAACCTGACGTCCAGCCATAAGCTGTTGCAACAGACTCGGTTTTATTCATTAAAATATTAATAAAACCCTTTATATCCTGATTAGGGTCCACATCATGATCTATATGAAAAAGAAGCTGGGCTGTGGCAATGGCAATGCCTTTTTTGCGTTTTCTTTCATATTTACTTAAATTAAGCATTTATTTTCACTCTTTTATTTATTTTATCATATATCATTGTAATGCTAAATGCTATAAACATTTATCATTTTTGGGAATCTTATAAAAATAATAAATGGGCATGGGGCTGGTTCAATAAAAAATTTTTCTACTGGTTTGTAAAGCTCATACTGGATATTATAAACGGGATAATATCAGTAAAATGTAAAATAAAAATA
>NZ_LKBH01000267.1:0-9057 GCF_001402935.1 Acidiplasma cupricumulans
TGTATAAATACGAAAATATAATTTTATTATATACTCATAAAAAATTAAAAAATAAAAAAACATTATAAATGAAATTGGCATTTGTATCCATGGTATCGGCAAGGGTAAATAAAATAAACGAGTCGGCAACTGTAAGTATGTCCAACAGGGCTGCAGAATTGAAGGCCGAGGGAAAAAAAATTTATAATTTTGGTATAGGTGAACCAGATTTTAAGACACCGCAATCAATTATTGATTATTCATATAAAATGGCAGGTGAGGGAAAAACACATTACACACCATCTGCAGGAATCCCCGAACTCCGGGAGAAAATTGCGGAGAAAATGAAAAAAAAGAATAATATTGATGTTTCATCAAAAAATGTGCTTGTTACACCTACAAAATTCTCACTAAACCTTGCCCTTTATACAATAATAGACCCCGGTGATGAGGTCATGCTTCCTGCACCATATTATGTATCCTACACAGATATAATAAAATTAAATGAGGGAAAGGCACTTATATTTGATACTGATGAAAATTATGAGTTTGATTTTGACAAGATGCGCAAAATGGTATCCCCAAAAACAAAGGCGTTTATGTTAAATAATCCTGTAAATCCAACGGGAAAGGTATATTCAGAGAGGACATTAAGGCAGTTATCTGACTTTATATTAGAAAATAATTTATTTTTAATATCGGATGAAATTTATGAGGATTTAATTTACAAGGGAAAAATGTTCTCACCCGGTTCAATAAACGAAATGAAAGAAAAAACAGTTACCTTAAGTGGATTTTCAAAAAGTTATGCAATGACTGGATGGCGCATAGGGTATATGGTTGCACCCGAGGATATCATAAAGGCAGCGAATAAGGTACAGCAGCAAACACTTACATGTGCGCCATCAGTATCCCAGTATGCAGCACTGAATGCACTAGATGACGAGGATGATGTAATAGAGATGAGGAATGTTTTTAATAAAAGACGCATGCTTGCATTATCATTATTAAAGGAGATTGATGGCATAAATGTTTATGAACCTGAAGGCGCATTTTATATATTTCCGGGGTATAATAAGGATATAAAATCAAGTGAACTTGCCATGGATCTTTTAAATAACCAGAATGTAATAATAACACCAGGACTGCCATTTGGAGCTGAAAAGCATTTCAGAATTTCATATGCAACATCCGATGATGTTATAACAGAGGGGATTTCAAGAATAAAAAAATATTTTAACTCAAAGAATTGAATTTTTTGCAATAAAATGTTAACATATATTATAAATTTTTAAATATTAAAGTGTAAAAATGCTTTCATTTAGTTTATAAGGCTGTGGCCACCATCAACGGGTATTATGGCACCATTTACCCATGACCCATCAGGACTGCACAGAAAATATATCACCTTGGATATATCCTCAGGGGGAGTTTCAAGATCGCCAAGGGTCCTTAATTTTGTGTAATCCTCCTCTGGCATAAAACTCTGTATTATATATTCTGGTGCCACAGCGTTAATTCTTACACCCTTTTTAATCAACTCAGCAGCAATAATTTTAACTGATTTATTTAGGGCATATTTTATAACTGTGTATGATAGCAGATTTGATCTGTTCTTATTATCCACATCCGAATTGCTTACCAGTATTATAGAAGAACCTGAAGTCAGTAAATTAAGGAAGTTTTTAATCAAAAGCATTGGTATTTTTAAATGATTTTTAAACATTTCATCAATCCCTGAAAGGTCCTCAACAGTATCCTCAATATATCCACCTATGGTTATTACAAGCGCATCAACATTCTGTGAAATATTTTTAACCTTATCTGATAATGATTTACATGATTGATCATCCTTAAGCTCCTGTGCTATATAATCTATCCTTCCATATTTTTCCAGTTTTTTCTTTATATTTAAAAGGTGGTCCTCCTTTCTTGAATTGATAATCACATTGTAATTATTTTTTAAAAATTCATATGCTGTGGCCTCACCCAGATATCCAGTACCTGCTATTACAGCTGTTTTCATAATTTAATATTTATACTTAATAGTTAAACTTAATGGTGCTTTTAATAATTTAATATTATATTTTTTGAATACTTTTGTATTTTAAATAATGTTTATATAAAAACCTCATATAATATTTATGGTGATATTTTTGCAGGAAGGGATAAAAAGTGAGGATATGCTAACAATTTATTATACAATGGTGAAGAGCAGGCATTATGAAGAAAAAATAAGGGAGATTTATCTTAATGATAAAAAACCTTTATTTAATATAGCAGCAGGTAAAATTCCGGGGGAGATGCATTTATCAGCAGGTCAGGAACCAACCGCAGCATGGATGTCCGTTTTATTAAGGGATGATGACTTCGTTTACAGCACGCACAGGCCGCATCACACTGCAATATCAAAGGGCGTTGATTTAAACAAAATGACTGCGGAAATCATGGGCAAAAAAACAGGACTTGGCCATGGAAAGGGCGGACATATGCATTTATTTGATCCACAAAAACATTTTGCCTGCGCTGGCATAGTTGGATCCTCGTTCCCTCCTGCTGTTGGGGCGGCATTAAGTTTCAAACTTGATGGAAAGGATAACGTGGCTGTTGCCTTTGGTGGTGATGGATCACTTAACCAGGGCATGTTCATGGAATCAATGAATTTAGCATCCCTATGGAAGCTGCCTGTAATTTTCATTATAGAAAATAACGAGTGGGCAATTTCTGTAAATGTAAAGGATTCAACACCACTAATAAGAGACTCTGACAGGGCACTTGGTTTTAACATGCCATCAAAATATGTTCCAGATAATGACCCTATACAGATGTACCTCGCTGCCAAGGAGGCTGTTGAAAGGGCAAGATCAGGAAAGGGACCAACGCTAATAAGCATAGATACATACAGGTATTACGGGCATTTTGAGGGTGATCCGGAGGTATACAGACCAAAGGATGAGGTTAAAAATTTAATGGCAAAGGATCCAATAAAACGCCTGAGAGATCAGATATTAAATGAAAAACTTGCATCAGAGGATGAAATTGAAAGGCTTGAAAATTCTGCACTTGAGGAAATAGATCAGGCGGTTAAATTCGCCGAGGATAGCCCTGACCCTGATGGTAATGATGCACTGGCTGATGTTTATGCTCCTGGCTATTATGAACAGGAACCAAAGTCCAGGGGTAGAAAATTGCCAATGTATATGGCAATATCCGAGGGGATATCACAGGAAATGGAAAAAGATTCCTCGGTACTTTACATGGGTGAGGATGTTGGTGTATACGGCGGAATTTTTGGTGCCACAACCGGACTTTATAAAAAATTTGGACCTGAACGTGTCAGGGATACACCAATAAGTGAGTCAGCATTTATAGGTGCATCATCAGGTCTGGCCGCAGCAGGAAAGAGACCAATAGTTGAATTGATGTTTACAGACTTCCTTGGAGTAACATTTGACCCAATTATGAACCATATAGCAAAAAATTATTACATGTCCGGTGGGAATGTAAAGATGCCAATAGTAATTACAACGGCAATTGGTGGTGGATATGGTGATGCTGCACAGCATTCTCAAACACTATTCCCAATATTCGCACATATACCCGGATTAAAGGTGGTTGTTCCGTCCAATAGCTATGATGCCAAGGGGCTAATGATTTCTGCAATAAGGGATGATAATCCTGTAATTTACATGTTCCATAAGGGTCTTATGGGACTTCCATGGATGCCCTATCCGCAATCTTCTGTTGTTGAGGTTCCTGAGGAGGAATATACGGTGCCAATTGGAAAGGCAAAAATAGTAAAAACTGGTAATGATATTACAATTGTTTCCGTTGGATCAACAGTCCATATGGCACTTGAGGCTGCAGATGAGCTTAAAAAGGATGGAATAGATGCTGAGGTAATAGACCTCAGGACTGTAAAACCAATTGATAAGGAAACAATTCTGAATTCCATTAAAAAAACGGGATATATGCTTGCTGTTGATGAGGATTATGAGAGTTATGGCCTCACCTCTGAGGCAATATCCATTGCATCGGAACTTGGGTTCAAGGATTTAAAGACCGCACCAAGAAGAATTGCATATCCGGATATACCCGTGCCATACAGCAGGAATATGGAATCATTCTCACTTCCAAGCAGCGAAAAAATAATAAAAACAGTGAAAGAGATGATAATGTGACGCTAATAAAAATGCCATCCATATGGAACTTTGAGGAACTTGGTAAGGCTGTGGTAACACAGTGGTATGTAAAGGAGGGGGATTCTGTGAAGGAGGGGGACCCGGTATGCCAGATTATGGCTGCAAAGGTTACCGTTGAGGTCCCATCACCTGTCACTGGTACAGTTAAAAAGATAATGGCTGAAATGAATCAGGAAATATCCCCAGGGGACCCATTAATGGATGTTGAATGATAAAATTAATGGCAAATTTAGTTACATTAAATTTTATATTTTTTAAATATTAAAAAATATTTTTGTTTATAATTTCAGCAACAGCATCAGGTTTATTGATCATTGGTACATGTCCCCCGTTTTTAATAATAAATAATTTACCATTACTGACATTTTCCTCGAGGATTTTGGCATGTTTAATATTTATTCTTGGGTCATCATCGCCCCATATAATTATTGTTTTTGATTTAATTTTATTTAGGTCATCTGCTTTTATCATATAATTTTTGGAATTAATTAATATATTTTTCATTATATCAAGATCGTTGCCAGGTTCCAGCCTGTTAAGTTTATCAAGAAATGCATTAATACCTTCCATTGGTATGCCGTCACAGCATATACCTGCAGAGTCAATAAGTATCAAATAATCCGGGGATTTAAAATGAATTGAGTAATAGGCCGCCACCCAGCCACCATAGGAGTTGCCTGCCAGTGCAAACTCCTTATTGACCGTATTTTTTATTATTTCATCCACAACACTGCACTGTAAATCCAGCGTGTATTCAATTTTTGGTTTTGCAGATCTCCCATGGCCAAGCAGATCCGGCGCTATAATTTCAAAACGGCTGTCCAGTCTTGTAAATAGTTTTATCCAGTTATTGGATATCCCACCGAGACCATGCAGTAATATTAATGGAAATTGACCGTTTCTATGTAGATATGAAATGACGCCAAATCCTGTTTTTAATTCAAGTCTTTCGATATCAAACTGCATTTATGGTCTAAAGTTCTCAATATTATATTTAAGTTCCGATAGGAATCTGGCCGCAGGTGCACCGTCTACCGCACGGTGGTCAACAGTAATTGATGCGGTCATTATCTTTCTTATCTCAATCTTCCCATCAAGTACAACAGGCTTGTCCTCTGTCCTACCAATGCTTAAAATTGCAACCTGTGGCCAGTTTGGTATTGACATAAAATATGATACACCAAGGCTTCCAAGATTGCTTATTGTAAATGTGCCACCGGTAATATCAATTTCTTTTATTATACCATTTTTTGCCCTCGCAATTAATTCCCTGTATTCATTATCAAGTGTTTTAATATCCTTTGTGTTAACATTCCTAATAACTGGAACTATCAAACCTATTTTTGAATCAACTGCAATTCCTATATTATGGCTATCATATGTAATTATTTCGTTATTTTTTATTTCAGAATTCATGTATGGATAATGCATTAATGTATTACTGATAATTTTTATTAGTAAAACATTCATGGATACGCCTGCAGATTTGTATGCTGCCATAAAGTCATCCATTAAAATTTCTGAATACAATGATATAATTGCCGATTCTTTTAAACCGGAAACAAGATGGTCAGCAATCATCTTCCTTATTCCGGTAATTGGCTTTCTTTCAATTACATGGGGATAAAAATTCTCAGCTATATATTTTTTAATATAGTCCATGGTCAGCAGGTTTTTATCCACGTTTAGTGAATCCAGATTAATGTTATACTGATCGGCCAGCCTTTTTATATCGTTTAAATTGGAATCCATATCACATTATTTATTATGACTATTAAATATATTATGTTAATACGAATATTTACATAATGAGCCATAGTGCCATGTCAGCGGGTCCTTATTTACAGAGAATTTTTATCCTCTAATAAAGTCCTGATTTCTCCTTAAATAACCCTGTATCAAAATGTAGCCATGATCTAATTAACAGAAAAACATAGCTCCGGGCAGATTCGAACTGCCGTCGACTGGTCCAGAGCCAGTAATGCTTGGCCGCTACACCACGGAGCTTTAAAAATGTATTACAATTAAATATAAAAATGTTAATAGGCTTAAACCAATTACAGTTTTAATGTTTACAGCAGGAAACAGGCTTAAGCTAACAATTTTTGGCTCATCGCACGGCCCTTACATAGGTGGCATACTGGATGGGCTTCCGGCGGGTGTTAATATTGATATGGATTATATAAATAAATGGCTTGATCGTAGAAGGCCCGGGATAAATTCAATAACAACACAGAGGAAGGAATCAGACAGAATAGAATTTATCTCAGGGCTTAAGGAATTTTATACTGATGGATCTCCACTTGGCTTTATTTTTAGAAATGAGGATTATATAAACAAACATTATGATTATATTAGGGACAATCCCAGACCAGGGCATGCAGATATTACAATGTATTATAAATATGGTGAATACAGAAATTACGAGGGTGGCGGTTTTTTTTCCGGAAGAATGACCCTGCCTCTTGTTGCCGCAGGGTCCATTGCCATGCATATATTAAAAAATATTAATATAAGCATAGTTTCATATATAAAATCTGCAGGCGGATTTAATATTCAAAATGAAAATATATCTGATGAGGACTATTCATACAGCTTCAGGACCAGAATGCCAGACCCTGATCTTGATGATAAACTTTATAACAAAATTCTTGAGATCATAAAGGATGGTGACAGCCTTGGTGGAATAATAAAAACCATTGCATATAATATTCCACCGGGTATAGGTGAGCCATTCTTTGACTCTGTGGAGGGCACAATAGCCCATTTAATGTTTTCCATACCGGGATTAAAGGGCATAGAATTTGGTGCCGGTTTTAAGCTTGGTTCAATGTCCGGTTCACAGGCCAATGATACGTTTTATTACGACGGTGATAAAATAAAGACCAGAACAAATAATTCTGGTGGTATACTTGGTGGGATTACAAACGGCATGCCGCTGGAATTTAGTGTTGTTATGAAGCCAACATCATCAATAAGAAAGAAACAGGAAACTGTTAATCTGAAAACACACCAGCCATCAGAAATACAGGTGATTGGCAGGCATGACCCCTTTATAACCCTAAGGGCTGTTCCTGTGGTTCAGGCATTAACAGGATTTGCAATACTTGATCTTATTATGTCAGATTCATCTCAAAAGAAATGGGATATATTTAACAGAGGAGATGGCAATTAATATGGATGCAATCAGGATAAAGCCTATGGAATATTTTGCAATTCTAAACGCTCCTAATACAGTGTCCATTAAGGTTTTGAAGCTATCCTCCCGACCCATATGAACCGTTGTATAAACTGTTTTCATTCCGATTTTTACGTCAGAGATATCATTTATTGCATCTTTAACAGCAGTTTTTATTAGATTCACCACATCATCAGGATTGCAGTTAAGGCCCAGAGGATTTATATCAAGATTGCTTGCATTTACAACGTGATTGTCAGTGGTGTATATTTCAAGGTTATCTACAATATCACTAAGCTCATTCCTTGATTTCTCCATAATATCATGTGTTATATTATTGGAATCTGTAAGTACTATTGCATTATATTTTCCATTAATCTCCATTGCAAGTGCCTGAATACCCATGGCCGCCAGCCCACTAATTCTGGCCGATATTCTGGAATAGCCAATTCTTGCAGGATATGCATCAGACAATTTTGAAAAGGCCCGTTTCATTTCCGGGATAAACTGGGAGCAGTTATCAAGTTCAGGGGCATTTTTGGTAAAATCATTCTGTGCGTCAATCAGGGCAAAATCATCCATGCCGGAATCCCTCATGGCGCGGATTAATTTTAATCCGGATTCCAGTGAGATATCGTCGAATTTCTCACTTTCCGGAATTATTGCTGAGAACCCATAATTACCAAACTTTTGCATTGATATTTCATAACCATTAACATTTATCTTTTTCATTTCAGATACTGTGCCCGAATAGTGCATATCCTTCAAACCCTGTTTAACAGCATCGGCAATATTTTTTATATCTGATTCACCACCACAGTTATTGCTGTTTGTTGTTGCGGTGTGAAATACCATTATGTTATCCATGTTAAGCTCGTGGCTTAATTTTTCAGGAAGATTGCTGCTGCAGAGGTTTCCAAATGGGCCGGGATGGACATACGGAAATATTAAAATAACCTTGCTTTTTTCACAGTCCTTTATATCAACTGTTTTAACTGGTATTTTTACCCTTTTATTATATATTTTCCCAAAAAATGATTCACCAACACTATTATCCTGAGATCTGTTAAGGAAAAAATTGATTATTTCTGGAACACTTGCACTGTACTTTCTGGTGAATTTTTTTGTGGTTAATGTAATAAATAGGTAAGAAAATAAAAGAAATATTGCAGAGGAAAAAGATACTGTAAATAAAAACATGGGCAGGTACGGTGTTTTCAAAAATATGAAGAGTGAGGATATTAAAATGGAGTATGAATAATCTGGAGATAGTATAATTGCATAATGCATATTTCCGGGATAATAAACATATAGAATCAAAAAACGAAGGAACACTGCTATTGATGTTGATATGCCTATTAAATATACAATATTAAGGCCGATTATTGAATTAAGTGCAAGGAAAATCCAAAGAAATAGGGATGCTGAAAGAAATGACATAAAATCCAGATATATTATCCTTCTTGAGTTAAAGGATTTATTTGTCAGTCTTATTGTTATAACATCCATGGCAATAAAAACAAAAAATGGAATTATTGATAAAAAAATAAAATTAACCATGCTTTTTATTAAAAGAAAATTTATAATATAAATAAAAAGTACTGGAAATATGAAATAGTACCATTTCGGTGATTTTTTAATGTATCTTGAAATGCCCGCCAGGGTCTTATTGCTTTCCATTTACCACCGGATTATTTA
>NZ_LKBH01000268.1:0-8752 GCF_001402935.1 Acidiplasma cupricumulans
CTCTTCCGATCTGGTATACTAACATAAAAATAAATAAATTAATATATACTTAAAAAATAAACCCATATGAAGGTTTTAGTATCTTATGATGATTCGCAGGGTGCAAAGGAGGCACTAAAATATGCATTGAGTATGAAGTGTGCAATAAATGAATATAAAATAGTTTATGTAATACCCACAATAGTTGGAATCAGTGCCAGTTTTGACTCATATATACCTGAATCTGTGTATGAGGGCCAGGATAAAACAGCCGATGAAATTCTATCACATGCATCAAAGGAACTTGATAAAGCGGGTGTAAAATATGAATTAATCAAATTAAACTCCAACGGCGAGGAAATATCAAAATTAATCATAGAGGAGGCAGAGAAGGACAATGTTGATCTAATCATTACAGGCACAAGGAAGCTTCACGGGATAAGCAAATTAATACTGGGTTCTGTAAGCTCAGGTATTATTGCGCATTCAAATATACCGGTTACTGTGGTGCCGCCATAATTTGAAATACTTTATATATTTTTATAAAATCAGGTTGTGATAACCGTGGGAAGTATAAGACCATCAAATATAAAAAGGATAGCAGAGGAGCTCATAGAGAAAAATAAGGATGTATTTAACGAGGACTTTAAGCACAATAAGGAGGTTTTAAAGAACTTCGTTGAGAACAGCGTAACAAAAAAAACGTTTAATGAGCTTGCCGGATACATAACAAGATACAACCTAAAGCTGAAATCCAAGCAGAAGAATGAAATGGAACAGCTTGGGCTTGCATAGGCTTATTTTCCTTTTTCCTCAGGCAATTTTTCCTTTCTCCATGTATTCATGCCACCATCAAGGTGGTAAAGTTTTTTATAGCCCATCCTTGCAAGCCTGTTTGCTGCCGCCCTGCTTCTATGTCCGGTCTTGCATACAAGGATAATCTTTGCATCCCTGCCAAAATCCTTAACGATATCATCCTCACGGCCTAATTTGTAATGCACCGCATTTTTTATATGGCCCCTGCGAAATTCAATGCCGGTTCTTACATCAATAATTTTATATTCATTAAGCCTTTTCATAACATCTTCTGGCTTAAGGGGCTCCAGCTCAGGTGGATCAATAAAATAATCCTTTCCACGTAGGTAATCCTTTAATGACATATTAATCAACCAAATCATCATTATTATAAATCCCAACAAATATTGGGGTTTCGTTTGTTATCCACTTTCTGGCAAGAACCTCTCTAAGCTTTTCCGTTACATGGGACCAGGCTGCAAGATCCTCAACCTCATATAAAACCACAAATTCCTGATCTCCAAGGCCAAATGAGTACGTTGTATATGATAAAATTCCTGAACTTTCCCTATCTCCCCTGGCAGTTCCTATATGTCCTGCGAGTATTTTCCTGCGTTCCTCATAGTTTATTAAATACCATTCACGATCCTTGCTCATTGGGTATGCCACAAAATACTTCTTTGGGTCTGTTTTTAATGTATCCTCCAGGTTTTTTCCCTCCTTAATATACGGTGAATCCTCATATAATGAAAGCATGCTGTATGTTGAATCGCCATAGGTGCCAAGTGCAGAATTAATCCCCTCCTTAAGTTTTTCAAGGTTTATTGGTTCATAGGCTGTTGACCAGAACAAAATATCATTATCATGCCTTACCGATTTATAATATTTTATGCTGATTAAATTCTTTTTAAAGCCATTTATAAAATCTATAAGTTTTTTGTTTACTGATTTTTTACCCTCCGGGTCCAGTGACCAGAACTGGCCATTTAATTTATATGCTAAAACATACATGTATATTGTCATAACTGTCCTTTTTATAAGTTAATTTAGAAATATAAACTTTTCAATCCAGGGTTCTCTGATTATTATTTGCCACGTTATATTTTTTTAAATCAAACTGAGAATAAACAATTTCCCTGAGGAGCCTTGATATTGTGTAAATATCCTTATTTACTGGCTCTATCATTAAATTGCTCTGTGGAATTTTTACGCCTGTCATCTCGAGTTTTCTTATATAGTCAGATCTTAACGGTGGGTTTACAGTGTTGTAATCATTCTTGTTAATTTGTGAAACATTGCATTTTTCAATTTCCCTCATAAATATTGGACGTTCAAAGAGATAATTCAATAAATACAATGAATAGAGTCCAGATTTTTCGGAATCCATTGATCTGGCAACATCACCTACTATTGAATAAATATCCTGGCTATCATCAAGGAATGAAAAAATTCTGGCAGGTTTAATTTCCTTCTCCTTTAATATTCCCAGCTCAACCATGGCATCAAGATATCCCGTAAGGACAAGCCTGTGCATGTTTATTCCCTTTTGTTCCAGAGACTTCTGTATCCCTGTTATTGATTTTTCATCCCCATTAATTTCTTCAAGTATCAGCTTATACATTTTTTTGTCTTCCAGTTTTTTGTTATCGAAATTATTAATCATACAAATCACCTGTTGCGTATTTAATCATATTCTCCGCCTCTTCTATGGCACCCATACATATTTCTCTGGACATGCCTGTGAATTTAAATGGGTCAAGAGCATCATCAAGCATGCTTTTATCTATAAATTTTTCTATTCCATTTTTTATTAGTGATTCTTTAAATGAAATCTTTTCCATGTAGGCCTTCATTGATGCCTCCCTTACAAATTCATGGGCCTCCTGCCGGGGCATACCATTTCTGGCGAGGGTTACTGTTACACTTTCAGACATAATGAATTGATCATTAATTACCTTTTTTAACATTTCATCCTTATTTATATAAATGTTCTTAAATAAATCAATTGATTTTGCAAGCACATCATCCGTCAGTATGGATGTGTATGGTATTGTAAATCTTTCCAGGGCGCTGTTTGTTAAATCCCTTTCATGCCACTGTATGCCAGCCTCATACTCCGGAATTATATAGGACCTTATAAGCCTGCACAGGCTCACTATATTCTCGGCATTTACTGGATTCCTTTTGCTGGGCATTGAGCTTGACCCAACCTGTTCGCTCGAATTAAAATATTCTGAGACCTCATTAATTTCAGGCCTCTGTAAATTCCTGACCTCGGTGGCAAACTTTTCAAGAGATACTGATATATTGTTTAAAATTGACAGATACTCTATGTATCTGTCCCTGCACACTATCTGTGTTGATGCAGTTTCCGGCCTTATCCTGAGTATCTCACACGTTTTATTCTGAATGTCCCTTGCCCTATCACCTAAAGCGGCACCTGTTCCAACCGGGCCAGAAATTTTTCCAACAATTATCCTCTGCCTTGCGCCGCTTAAACGTTCAAGGTGCCTTGTAATCTCTGAAAGGTATACAGAAAGCTTAAGGCCAAATGTAATGGGGCTGGCATGCTGGCCATGTGTTCTCCCAACCATTATTGTGTCCATATTTTCATTTATCAATTTTATAAGAATATTCATAAATTCAATAAGATCTGATGTAATGATGTTTATGGCATCATGGATCTGTACTGCAGTTGCAGAATCATTAATATCATTGGATGTGACCCCAAAATGGACATAATTTTTTCCCTCATTGCATTTTTCTGTTAAAGCATCAACAATGGCCATTACGTCGTGCTTTATATGTTTCTCAATTTCTTTTACCCTTTCAAGTTTAACCTGATTAGAATTAACAACTCTCTGTATATCATTATACGCATTTTCAGGTATGATTTTATAATACGATTCTGCCTGTGCAAGTGCGGCCTCAACACTGAGCATTATTCTTAACCTGTTTTCCTCTGAAAAAACGCCTTTCATTTTATCTCTGCCATATCTGTAATCCAGGGGGGAGACGATCATAAAAACAATATAACACATAGGTTTAAATTTTTTTGTTATTATTTTTGAGTTTTGGATAAACTATATAAATGAACAGCAAGATAATGCCAGATCCGGTGAATAGGGCCCCTAAGGCAGCAAGATAACCGGAATATTTAACATCATTGAATTCGGTTATTTTTGCAAATTCATAGTCCATCAATGGTTTCTGGCTGTTAAATGCTATAAAAACATAATTCCCGGTTAGATTTTTATAAATTAATGTACCATCACTGGATGAAACGGGTTTTACCGCATATTTACTTATATTCGCTGGTGAAATATACTTTGCCATGGATTCCTTTACAAGGCCGTAATTGTTGCTGTTTGTAATCATCATTAGCTCATAATTTGAGGAAAAGTTAAAATCATCTGATTCATACTCACCGGAATTGATCTGATGCTCGCTGTTTTTTACAGGAATCTGGGTAAGTCCATGATACCCAGTGCCAACCATGATAATTCCTGATATTATAAGGATAACTGCAATAATTCTCCAGTATTTTTTCACGGATAATGATTTAAATGTTTTATTTAACATTTGTTAGAAGATGATTCTATAAAGACAGGTCTATATCACCGGACCTTATTTCACCAATCATCTTATTATATTTTGAATTAACCTCATCCTCTGACATTCCGCAGTCAAGGCTTTCCATATAAATTTCATAATTTTCCTCTTCCGGGTCTATTTTTCCTGAATACACCTTTATGTATCCGCATCCCTTGAAGTTATAATTTAATCTGTATGCAAGTTCCAGTGTTATATTTAAATCCTCCAGATATTCAAATTTTTTTATAAAATCTCCCATAATATGTTATGTAAAACAATTATAAAATTTTTGATTATATATATTTATCAAGGCCATGCTCCCATATATGCCTTAAATTGTCTATTTCCTCATTTATTACAACCTTCCCAAGATTTTTTATGATTATTTTATTATTTACTGTTTTTCCAAGCCTAACAGGATTAACCGATTTAAATTTCTCCTCAAACGCTTTTTCCATGCCATTTTTAACCTCTATAACAATGGCCGTGCCAAGCTCTGAAAATAATTTTTCGTTCAACTTGCCATCTATTTGGGATAAATCAGCATCAATGCCTATGGACCCACCAAATGCCATCTCTAAAAGTGCCATTATTAATCCACCCTGGGAAACATCATGTGCAGAATTAATTATTTCCCTGTTATTTTTTAATAATTCCATCAATATCTTTAGGTCATTGAGGTTCACAGGCGGTATGTATGAATATTCTGCATTAAACATTTCTGAGTACTCGCTTCCTGCCAGCGTATTAATAATATTGCCTATTAAATATAACCCTGAATTAGTGGATTTTAAATCTGGTGTTATCCTTTTTACTATGTTATCCATAATGCCTATCATAAGTATATTGGGTGTGGGCTTTATTTCACCATATTTAGACTGGTTATAAAAGCTGACATTACCAGAAACCAATGGAAGATCCATATACCTGCAGAAATCTGATATGGCCCTCACAGATTCCTTAAATTTAAACATTGTTTCAGGGTTTTCAGGATTTCCAAAATTAAGGGCATCGATAATGCTGTGCGGTATTGAACCGGAGCTTATTGTGTTTTTGTATGCCTCTGCAAGTACCCACATTGTGCCATTGTATGCATCTATACTTACAATTTTGCCCCTGGAACCTGAAGTTATCGATAAGCCTGACATTGAATTTTCCAGGGGCTTAATAATTGATGCGTCTGAATGCGTTTCATGATTCGGAAATCCGGTGAATGGCTTTGTTATTGTGCATCCCCTAACGGTAAAATCATACTGCCTAACAATATTAAACCTTGAGCATATGTTTGGCCTTGAAATAAAATCCCTTATAAATTTTTCATAATTTTCTGGCTCCCTAATTGCAATATCTGATTTATTATTAATCACCGGACGGTAATTCCTTGCATATACCGGTCCTGATGTTAGAAATTTTAAATTCATATCCAAAATCTTTTTGCCCTTATATGTTATGATTAAATTGTCACTTTTTACTGTTCTGCCTATTACTGAATATTCTATACCCCATTTTTTGAAAATCTCATCTGCAAGCTTTAAATTTTTTTCTTCCATGGCCAGAAGCATTCTTTCCTGTGATTCACTGACCCATATCTCCCAGGGTTCCATGTTTGCATCCTTTAAAAGCACATTATCCAGGTTTATGATGCCAGATAAACCGCCGGCGTATAAAAGCTCACTCACGGCACTTGAAAAACCGCCACCGCCAAGATCCTTCATGCCATCTATTATGCCAAGGTCATTTATTTCAAGTATTGCATGTATCAATGGCTCCTTTATAATGGGATTTCCAAGCTGCACAGCATTCCTGTTCTCTGAATCATTTTCATTGAGCGTTTTTGATGCAAAATTAACACCATGAATGCCGTCCCTGCCTGTTCTTCCACCACAGACTATTAATATATCATTTTCCTTTTCAACCCTGCTTCTTACAATTTTATCCTTTTTAACTATGCCAATGCAGCCTGCATTTACAAGTGGTATTGTATTGTAGCTGTCATCAAAATCTACTGAACCGGCAACAGTTGGTATGCCAACCCTGTTTCCATAGTCCCTGATTCCGGCAACAACCCTGTTAATAATAAACCTCTCTGTTAACATGCCACTGGTATTTTCTGGATTTCCAAAGTATAATGAATCTATGAGGGCAACCGGCTGGGCACCCATGCAAAGAACATCCCTTATAATTCCACCAACACCGGTGGCAGCACCACCATATGGCTCAACAGCACTGGGATGGTTATGGCTTTCCATTTTAACAACATACGCATAATCATCATTAAATGATACAACAGCGGCGTCATCTTCCATTGTTAAAATCGTATAAGGGCTTTTTAGGCCTGAAAAATACCTTTTAAGGTATATCTTTGAACTTTTATAGCACGAGTGTTCACTCCATGCCTGTGCAATTGCCTGAATCTCTATATCCTCTGGATTCCTTTTAAGTCCAGAAAAATAGTTTTTTAATACAATCATCTCATCTAAGGATAATCCAAGCGAATTGCCCATTTTTTTTAAATTATCATCATCCGCATCCAGAATGTTAAACAATTCAATCACTTATCTTCTCTATTTTATATTCCTGAATAACCGGATTGGTAAGTATATTTTCAGATATATCCTGAATCTGGCGCATTGAATCCTCCTCATTTATTGATGTTGTAAACTCATAAATTTTGTATGTTTTAACATCATCTATACCGGAATATCCAAGCATGGATAGGTTTCTCTTTATGCTGAGCGCCTCGGGATCCTCAACATTTGGCAGGTATTTAATTTCCACTCTTATTTTCATAAACCTTTATGTATAATATAAAATTAAATTTATCTGTTAATTTTTGATAATAAAAATAAATGTGCCCTGCGCACAATATTAATCATTGGCCTTATTAAAAGCTGGGAGCTTCCTATTATAAAAAGATAAACACCATCAAGCTCATTATGATTCGGAAGGAATAAAAAACTACCGACAAGGAACTCCATTCCAACTGCTATATCATTGGCAATGCTCAACCAGTCATAGAATCTTCTTATTTTTTCCTTTCTAAGGTTTTTATAATTATATTTTGTTATGGCATTATTTATCTTTTTATTGCTTAAAAATTCATCAAGATGCATGACTATGGATGCAAGCCCATCATTTTTAATTAAGAAAATAACACCATTATAAAACTCAGGGTCTATGTTTTCTGACGTTTTTGAATAGCTGTAATTTCCGTATTCTCCATCCTTAACCATTATAATTAATTTTATAAACCATTTCTGATTTAAATATTCAGTAAAACTGTTGATATCAAATTTTAGTTTTTTTATTTCATTTTTTGAATAATCAGCAAATGCCTTTGAATAATAAAAATCATCGGAAACTATTATTGGCATGGCAAGTTTTAATTCAGGATTGCATGATTTGCAGTTAATATTCATGTTAAGTATTATTGTCTCAACTATCATTGTTGCAAGCTTCCTGTATAAATATACAACATGCATAATTCCTGATACCTCATCAAATTTTGCAAAATATGAAATTACGCTCTGAAATAATTCCTCCTTTGCCTGCTGATCAATATCATATGAAAGGTCATTGATGTTTATAACCTCCAGTGTTGCATCCTCATTAAATGTGCTTATTACAAGATTGTCTTTTAATTCGTTAAATATATTTCCACCAAAAAGGAATGACATTAGAGGCTTTAACACCGCCCATTTGACGTTAATTCCTATTCTGTTTCTCTGTATAAGGTAAAGCAAATATATGGCTTTGGAAATTCTTAATTTTTCGTCCATTGCTTGTATAGTTAAAATTATTTAAAATATTTATTGAATATATTTTTACCAATAAGAATGCCAGAAAATCACTGAGTTTATAATATGATAAAAAAGTACATAAAGCATTTGCAGGAATAAATAAGATCTGTTTGTATCCAAAAAATTTAATCATTAATGAAATAATCGCTTAAAACGGTGAATATTAATATGTATAAAGGAAACCGTCACCTGCCAATAAGGTCTGAGAGGCAGTATGCAGAAATGTCGGTAAATGATGCAAATGTTGCATGTCTAAGATTAAATAAAAATGTCATAAACCTTGCAGCCTTCAGGGCATATAAGTCATTGCGGAGAATTTTGCAGTCACTTGCAATGAAATATAATTATAATAGAAATGATACAAAATGTGCGGTTCCGAAAAATGAAATGCTTAGGGTTGCAAGACTGCTTGAGGATAAAGGCTATAAAAACCTTTATAATTCCACTGAACTCTCATTAAAAGTATTTGAAGAATGGAAAAATAACAGTGCAAATAAAAATGATGTGATATTATTATTAAAAAATATTAATTTTGAATGGATTTCTGATTTTATGGATAAAACCACACTAAATGACCTGTATAA
>NZ_LKBH01000269.1:0-4802 GCF_001402935.1 Acidiplasma cupricumulans
TAATTCGCCTCCTTTCTGAATATTTTCTTTATGGCCTGCTCTAACCTTTTTATTATATTTTTTATTCCTTCTTTCATGGCTTTCATCCCCTGGCTTTAAGGATAAGCCATAACCGTGATTAATTAAAATATCAGCCATCCAGGATTCAACTGTTACCTTTCCTGGAGATAGCCTGTAATCACCGTAATATCCGCATACATTCATCTCTGGGCCTATGTAAAAAATATCAGTGTAAGTCATTGAGAATCACCCCTGGATAATATGTTAAAATCGGTTTCTGATATTTCTTTAGAATCGGATAAAAATGAATTCCATTCCTTTGGCGTTTTATTTAACGGAACTGGGATAATAAGTTTTAAAAGAACAGATGATGTTTCAGATGAACCCTTTTTGGTTATTGTCCTAAAACTGTCCAGTACTATTTCGGACCCATAGAAAAATGAATAATCATATTTATTGAAATTCTTGTTTATTTGATAATAATGTGGCCTGCCTTTTGGAATTATAATGTTTTCTGGGTTACCTTTGTTATTTTCATTATTTCCTCCATTGCCTTCTTTTGCCTTCTCGGAGTCTTTATTCTCTGAATTTCCTGTATTTTTGTTATCTTCATTTTCCTGTTCTTTTTGCTTTTGTAATTTTTGCAATTCCAGTTCTTCTTTTAGAGATTCTTTAAATGGGCCTTCTGGTAAAGAATCGATGTCGCCATTATTATAGCTTTTCTTGTCATTATCTGGGGCTTCTGATTTTTTATTTTCATCATCATTGTTTTTATTATTGTCGGATAGTTCTTTGTGTGGATCTGGATTTTCAGGGTTACTCTCATCATTATCATCAATTTTTAAATCTTCCTCATCGGGTGTTACAAATATTCCAGCCCATGCAATAATCCTCTTGCCATTTATCTGCCTATCAAAGTTTTGTATTTCTAAATTCAAATAATGTATTGCTTGTCCGACCTTTATTTGCGATAGCCTTTCTTCTTCATTGTATTTCGGC
Organism: Acidiplasma cupricumulans; assembly: GCF_001402935.1. Taxonomy (NCBI): domain Archaea; kingdom Methanobacteriati; phylum Thermoplasmatota; class Thermoplasmata; order Thermoplasmatales; family Ferroplasmaceae; genus Acidiplasma; species Acidiplasma cupricumulans. The sequence continues at coordinate 1,000 of NZ_LKBH01000269.1, forward strand.
AAATGATTTCCTTCGCAAAATTTATTAATTTGTTGTATCAGTGTTTTTTTGATCTGGAAAACTGTGATTGTGCCATCCTTATTTGTGATAATGCATTTATTCGGGTCTAGTCCACGCTGATTGCAGTACTCAATTGCATCATTGGGGTCAGTTAATATTTCTCCCCTATTTTCTTTTAGTGTTAAATATGCAATCGCTGGATTTGACTTAATCAGATACTTTTCTTTGGATGTTTTTAAATCGTATCTAGTAGAAAACCCAGAAGCTAAAAATTTGGGCAAAATATTATCAACAATGAATGAAAAAAGTTTATCAAGCTCAGCAGGGGCCGTTAACTCAGCTACAATTTGGGATATTTCACTTGAATCCAGTGAATTTAAGTAATTATCGAATTCAACTATGTTTATAATTCTTCTCCAAATGGCAAGCTCATCTTTAGGCGGAATTAACTGGTTTGTTGATAATATAACTGCAGATTTATATTGATATTGAGTAGACGGCTTATTCTTAATAGGAATGTTTTCAAAGTCGTGCCCAGTTATTCTTTTAATTATCTCCCAATTATATGTCACACCTTTTACAGATTCTGAAAATAACAACATCCTTTTATCAACTAGTGATTGCAGTTCAAATGGATAATTGGCTATTCTATTCAAATCAGGCATCGCAACATTTTCACGCCCAAGAAGATTTGCAATAACGGCATTTTGTATTATTCCCTTGCCGTTGCCACCCTCACCGTAAAATATCATCATTCCCTGAATATCGTTGTTGTTTAGGAATCCCCATGCAATTGATTCATACACGGCCATTTTATCCTTTTCAGGATTCGCCAGGACTTTGTTTAAGAAATCATCAAAAGCCAAGGGCTGTTGATTCACATTTGGTATGTATTTTCTTGCAATGTTTTTATAAAAATAATTGGGATTATGCTGTTCCAGTGACTTTGTTTCGATGTTATAAAGCCCCTCAGTTATGGGAATTAAGGTATTCGGCAATTTATTTGATTTAAAAAATTTATCAAATGTTAAATGCTTTAGGCCCGATATTATCTCATCAACGTTATGCTCCGATAAAGATTGATCGGTGCACTGTATGAATGATGCGATTTCTGCCTCAATATCTTCATGCCAGCCATTCTCCTTAGAAAAATAATATATTATACCCCGATCATCGGTGAATAGGTCTGCATAATTTTTTCTGACAAATTCAATGCTTTTGGCCTTATTGAATTTCTTTAATCCATGTTCATCAATATCAAAAAATGGTGATTCATGTTCAAATATCGATTCAAGGCTTTTTATAATTTCATCGAAATTTTCATATTGGTCCTTGCTTGATATTACATCATTTTTAAAAGTAGTGTAGCCAAGGACTTTTTTATGGTTTTTAACTTTATTATAGGAATTATCAATGACAGCGTAATTTACATCCGGCCATTTATTTAAATTTGCAGCCTCTTTGATTATCTCCTTTGTGTGTTCTATTGATACCCCCCTAAGGGCCATAGCACCTGAAAATGCCATTAAAAGTTCATTGCCTTTGCCATTTGGGTGCTTGAATATATCTGCTAGAGTCTTAATTAGCGATAAAATATTTTTATCGTTGAAATTTATAGGGACAATAGGCTCATTGGAATCGTCAGGCATATCTAATTCAAATATATAATTATATAATTCATCAGGCATAATTGAAATTGGGGCATCAACTATTATTTTGTATTTCCCGTACTGGCCTTCACTGGGAGGTGCAACAACATAGCCCCCATCTCCCTTAAAATCCACCTTGGGCAATATGCCTATATGTGTTTTTAAATGGGTTTGATCATCTTTCAACTTATAGTATAATTGCCTTCCACCTGATTGCGTTTCAATGGTCTTGGTTTTGAATTTTTGTGCATTATTTTTGTTAATAAATTGGCTGATAAAGTTCTGTTCGCCGGTGTTTATAATTTTTCCATCCTTTAAAACTGGCTTATGCTGGCTATCCTTTTCAACATCACAATCGATAACATAAATATTGTTGATTGGACCAGTTAATATTGCTATCTGATCCCCCTCTTTATATAATTTCAAAAATTTATTATAATCATTTGTTGCATCCTTAAGGCCGTGAATTGTATGCGGCACTTTGTTTTTACCTACAGGAATTACAAAAAAGCTTTGTTCACAGTATTTTTTTGCAGCATCCAGTATTTCGTTTATCATCTTGTAAATACCTCACTATAAAAATCTTTATTAACATGCAAATCAATACAAAAAATAAGGAAGTGTGAGGTTAATTTTATTGGGCCTTTTGCTGTCATTTTTTCATTTCCTCCTTTCCTTTGTTTTCATGATCCCTATTTCCGATAATTTGATCCCAAAGCTCAAAAAGTCTAGGTTTTGGCTCATTTTTAATCGAATTTGATTTCATTCTCTGATAACCTCCTCACCAAGAGCTGATTCAACAAGAAACCTAGAAACAGATTTACCTTTTCTATGGGCAAGCCTTTGAATCTTTAATTTTTCATTCCTCTTGATATAAATCTCCATTCGATCGTAGTCATACTTCATTTTTTCATCACCGTATAATTACACATAAAAAGTATATTTATATTTAGTTATTAAACTTTTCTATTTTATACGTTTTTAACTATAACTATACGTTTAATAATTCTAATAATATTAATAGAAATATACTTATACGTTTTTGATTTACCTTTCTATATGAGCAAAACAAGAATTTCAATAAAACTTAACGATTATGAATATTCTTTATTATATAGGATCCAGACAAGCTGTATAATGACCGGATTACTATACAATAGGGCGCCTCAATTAAATGAAATCATTAAAGGCCTAATTTCTTTTGTTTCTTTAAATATATCACAAACTCATGAAAATTTAGATATGTTTTTTAGAACAATAAAAACTGATTCTGAATTTCCTGAAGATACATTAGATATTGCGGTTAATATCCCTAAAAATGCTGGAAACTACATATTTATAGGGGATGAAAAAGACATTGAGCTTTTAAATAAAATTGGGAAAATCACAGAAAGCATGTATCATGAAAAATACGATATGCCAAAATTAATTAGATACTGCCTACATTATACATTATACGGAAATAGAAAACCTTTTTCGGAAAATTTACTTAATGATAGAAAATATAAATTTATTTTATCTGTAATTATAGGCAATCTTTATTATCTATCTCCCAGAACATCTATTGAATTACTTTACGATCCATTAATAAATATAAGTAAGATTGGAAAACGTGAATTTGAATTTCTACGACAAGTGCCACTAGATGAGGAAAATTATAAAAATACAATAAAAATGATGAATGAACTTATCTTTGCGACTGCTGGCGGGGAAAAAATACGCGTTGCAAGCATATATGCAGAAAAAGTCAAAAATAGGGATGATTTCTTATTAGCTCCAAATGGTAGACAAAATTTGTATCAAATATTCAGTACTCAGATGGAGAAGAAATATAATAGTAAAGTTTCGGATTTTAATTTTGCAAGCGCTCTCATTGGCTTACTTGAAGTTATTTATATGTGGCGTATTGATTCTTTTAATTATATAGATACATCCATGATGATCTTCTTATCGTCTATGGACCTCTCTGAAAACTTTGATAATTTAAGTATAAAAGACAAATATAAGGAAATACGTAATTTGTGGACGATGCTTCCCGGGAGGTTAACAGTTCTATCCATATATTTTTTAGAGCCTTTGGAGAATTTATTTAATGAGTTTTTCGATGTTATAAAAAAAATACATTAAATTTTTTAGACAGATGTCTAATATATA
>NZ_LKBH01000270.1:0-8372 GCF_001402935.1 Acidiplasma cupricumulans
TTTCATCCATCTAAAATCAAATATATTATAAAGGTCCGGCCTGAATCTCACTATAAAGGCATTTCTAATGGATTCCATTATAAGGTCATACCTTTTTATATTGTAATTTGATATTAAACCTATAATACCCTCCCTTTTACCGATATCAGGTATATTATATATCTCCTTTATTGCATCGGATACGGACAGGCCTGACCTTACCACATCAACAATATCTTCAGGCAGTTCAAATCCACTGCTTACGCCTGTGGTTATTCTGCTATAACGGTCTATTACAGCACAGTAATGGAAATCATAATAAACATTGTTTATTTTATTATAAAACAATCCAGATTCTATGCCAATGGAATAATCATTATCCCTTAAACCCTTCATGGCACGGAGCCTTGCGAGCCTTGGCGTATCGTCACCGTATGGCTGATCTGTATCGGTTTCATACTCATGATTCTCAATAACATCAAAATTTTTCATGAATTTATTTAAAAAATCCCTAAGCGCCATTGTTTTTAAACTATTATTTGTGGATATTGAGATTTTAATTGGATTTTTCCTCTTGCCTGTTCTTGTTATTTCACCATATTCAATTCTTGTGGAGCTAATTGGAAAAAAATCCTCTGCCAGAACAAAGGGCACCTTAATTATGTTTAATGGCCTCATATTCATTTCATTGCGTTTATTATTAATATAAATCGCGGTTGAATATGTTTCCGGAGAAACAATGAGATTTGCCTCTTTTATTTTTAATGTCTCGCCAAATTTATCATTTAGTTCATGAATTTCGTAATTATCTGTATATTTATCCATAAATTTTTTTAGCCTTTTTAGCCTTGTTCGATATTTTATTATAAATTCCTTGTTTCCAATGACATAATCATCACTGGTAAGGCCTATAATCACCCTGCATCCGGTATCTATTGCTGTTCTGAGCATTAATTCATGGCCCTTATGAAAATGGTTAAAGGTGCCACCCACCAAAGTATACATATAAGGAAATTAAAAAAACATTATTAAAATATCTCTATGTGACATTTAACTCCATCCAATATTTTAAAATTTAAAGATCAGTTTTTAACCTCCTCCTCTATAGTTTTTGCAAGCCTCCTGACACCCTCCACTATATCAGAATCAGAGGAATATGTAAAATTAAGCCTCATGGTGTTAATTTCTGGATTGTTTTGATAAAATGCAGAACCTGTAATATATGCAACCTTATTTTTTAGTGCCCTTTCAAGCATTTTTGATGTATCTATATTATGGTTAAGTTTTAACCATAGGAACATTCCACCATCAGGCTTTGACCAGACAGCGTCCTTTACATGTTCATCAAGTGATTCCAGCATTATATCCCTCTTCTTTTTATAGAGTTCTATGGTTTTTGGTATCTGCTTATATATTATTCCCCTGTTAAGATACTCATATGCTATGTACTGGGATAACGAATCACTTGCCAGATCAAGGGCCTGCTTAAGTATATTGTATCTTGATAGGACCTCAGGCTGTGATACTGTATAACCGGTTCTTAATCCGGGTGACATCACCTTTGAGAATGTGCCAAGATATGTAACAATATCATGGTCATCAAGGCTTTTTAATGTGGGAATTTTTGTTCCAGAATATCTTAAATCACCATATGGATTATCCTCTATGACCGGTATATTATTTTCGTATGCTATCTCCAAAAGCTGTTTTCTCCTATCAAGAGTCATTGTATATCCTGCAGGGTTTTGAAATGTGGGTATTGTGTATATGAACTTTGGTTTCTTTCCAATGGATTTTAGATATTCAAGTTGTTTTTCAAGTTCTTCAATAATCATACCATTTGAGTCCATTTTTACAGATACTGAGTTAACAAGATTGGCATTTAGTGATGATATCATCCCAACGTATGTTGGTGCCTCTGTAATAACATAATCTCCAGGATTTGCAAATATTTTTGACAGGGCATAAAGTGATTGCTGTGAACCGGTGGTGACCATTATGTTATCTGTATCTGTTTTTATATTTTCGTCCCTATCTAGAAATTTCCTTATCTCATTTTTTAACAGCTGTAATCCGTCTGTCTGTCCGTACTGCAGAGCCTGGGATGCATAATTCTCTATAACATCATCCATAATTTCCTTAAGTTCTGCGGAGGGGAAAGTTTCCGGATTTGGAAGACCCCCACCAAACGATATCATACCGGGCATGGTCACATACTTCAATAGAGACCTAATTTCAGAGGATTTCATCTTCCTTAAGTTATCAGAAAATTCAAAACTCATGGCTAATTATATTAAGACGATATATAAATTTTTATTATGGGAATAAGAAAATAAAAAAATATTTTATAATGGTTATTAATTAAAAGCCAATGGTTCAAAAGGCAATTTGGAAGGTCACGGTTACAGGAGCAAAAAATTCGGGTAAAAGTTCACTAATATCTGCAGCTGTTTATAACTCTGATAAACCTGTGGCACCCAAAGGTTTTATAAGAAAAAAGGTGCAGGGCAGGATAAATGATGATGAATATGATATAGACCTCCTTTTTTATGAAACGCCACTTGAATTAAAATCTGATAAATTTATATCAAAATCCACTTTTATTTTGTTAACTGTGGATATAACAGATGCAAATAGTCTAAAAATGGCCGGAGATTTTGTAAAGCTGTTTTCAGATTCTGAGATATTCCTGGTTGCAATGAAGTCTGATTTAAGGTATATATCCCAATTCTGGATTCCGGAACTTGATAAATTCTACAGAAGCTATGGTGTATCATATTATTTATACAATACAAAGGAGGATTTTTCCCCAATCCTGTCTGAACTTATAGAAAAAACATTTAACAAAATTTATAATAAAAATAAGTGATATGCAAAAATGGGAATTTTTTGTGGGAAATTTGAGTTTAAATTAAGAAATATAAGTATATCCCAGATTATAAACAAGTATCATATAGGCAAATTCTTAAATGGAGATTTTTTTCTAGATCCATGTGAGGCCTTATACCTGTTTTTAAAGGGTAAAATTGAATCATTAAATGGTAATGACCTGGATTTTTTTCTAAATAATATCTTTACAGATGATATATACATATACATTGTATATGAAATATTAAAGAATAAGGGATTTTACATAAAAAGAAATGGAAATAAATTTTATTATAAAAAGACAAAAAAATCGGATTATACAAATTTTGTAATTTTAAAAAGGGAAACAGATATTGTATCATTTGAGGAACTATACAATGAAACTCCGGGAATATTTATTACTCTTGATGAGGACCATAGCATCACATATCATATGACAGAACATATAGACCCCATGGGGATGGCTGAGAATATGCCTGAAAAAATATGCATTAAAAATGCAGGCAGCATATATTATTCATTAAACACCCCTGAATGGTTCGGGGAAAAATTTTATTCTTTAAACATATTAAACAACTTTGAAAGAAGATTTGTTGAAAATAAAATTATGACACCTGAGGAAAAACTATATGCTGATTTAATTAAAAGAAATTTTATTGTAAAAAGTGGATTTAAATATGGAGAACACTTTAGGATTTATTCTGAATCCATGGATATGCATGCCGAATATTTAATTGGTTTAATAGATAAAGAAGAATGGTATAAAATTAGCAGGGCTGTTAGGTTATCAGTAAGTGTTAGAAAATCAATGGTTTTTGCCGGCTTTATAAACAATGAAATAAAATATATAGAAATGAAAAGGATAAAAGATATTTAAATCTGGACCTCAAAATCATCTATTTTTGCCTGCATGTCGTCATATGTTTTTATGTCGCCGCGATCCTTTAAAACCTCCCTTGCAAGAAGCCAGTATATCAGGGCAAGAGACATCCTTCCCTTATTGTTTGTTGGAATTATTAAATCAACAAAGTCGGTTTTATTGTTGGCATCGCAGAGTGCTATTATGGGTATTCCTATTTTAATTGCCTCCTTCATTGCCTGTGTATCGGCAAGCGGGTCTGTTATCACTATTACCTTGGCGCTTGAATATGATTTGAGCATCGGATTGGTTAATGTTCCGGGTATAAACCTGCCTATTATGGAGTTTGACCCAACTATTTCAGAAAATTTAGCAACCGGTCTGAATGCATACTGTCTCTGGGCCACAACAAGGATATCCTCTGGTTTGTATCTTGCCAGCATTTTTCCTGCTTCTATTATTGCATGATTTGTCTTTTTAATATTTAATATGTATAAACCATCGTTCCTAATTTTAAATATATATTTATCCATATCCTTTGATTTGATCTGTGTACCAATATGGACACCAGATTTCTGGTATTCTTCTTCTGGTATCAGTAATTGTTCTTCCATCATGTAAATCTACCTATTTTATCTATGATTATAAATTATTATATAATTATTCCCATTCTATTGTTGCCGGAGGTTTATTTGTTATGTCATAAACAACCCTGTTAATCTCAGGGATTTCGTCTGTTATTTCTGTTGATATCTTTTCAAGAAGGTTCCAGTCCGGCCTGCTAAAGGTGCCTGTCATTCCATCAAGGGTATCAATAAATCTTATTGCAACAGTTTTACCATATGAACGCTGATCACCATGAACGCCGGTTGTATTTACTGGCAGTAAAACGGCAAAGTACTGCCATGGCCTTTCATGCATGTTCTCCATAACATTTCTCTCAACAATGTCTGTTGCTTTTCTTATCAGATCAAGTTTTTCCTCTGTAACCTCGCCTATTATTCTAATTGACAGGCCTGGGCCAGGAAAGGGCATAATTTCAGGGATGCCAAGATATTTTGATACCTCCCTAACCTCATCCTTATAAAGATCTCTTAGTGGTTCTATAAGCTTTAATTTCATATTTTCTGGCAGTCCACCAACGTTGTGATGGCTTTTAATTGTATCTCTGGACTGCCCGCCACTTTCTATCCAGTCAGGTGCTATTGTACCCTGAAGCAGATATTCTGCGCCAAAATCTTTTGCAGCCTCCTCAAAAACATCTATAAAGGTTTTTCCCACTATCTTCCGCTTCTGTTCAGGATCTGTAATGCCCTTTAAATTTTGAATGAACCTCTGCCGTGCATCAATAATTTTATAATTGATATTATATTTTTTAAAAATTTTTTCTGCATTTTCCACCTCATGAAGCCTTAATAAACCGGTGTCAACAAAAATAACAAGTATATCCCGTGAAACCATTCCAGCTATTACAGAAAGCAGTGTGCTGTCCTGACCACCTGAGCATGCCAGTATTCCCTTACCCTTCAGCTGTGATTTAATCTGTAATTTGGCATCCTCTATGAACTGTTCTGGTTTAACCATGTAGCCTCATGACAAACATTTTATTAAAGTTTTCAATAAATAATAATTTTTAGGTCTTCATTATGGCGCCAAGGAATATTAACAATCCAATTAAAACGCCAATAATGGACGCTATTAGATAAAATTCTGTAGGCTCAAGCACCTGGTATACAAATGAAACATGGGCCACGCTTGATGACCCGAATATTGTAAATATACCAATTACAAGTCCAACAATAAGCAATACAGATCCTACTATCCTGCTTTTGCTGCTGCCAAAATATGCAGTAAGTGCCCCAAAAACAATAAGGGCCAGAGCCAGCAGGGCAAGGATAACCATTACAAATGCATCCCAGTTCCAGTTAAAAGAAGTCACCATGTTACAACACCTCCAAAGAGACCTGCACCTAATATCATTTTAAAGGTCATAATAAAACCATTTGCTTTTTTTGGTTTTATCATAATTGGTTCTGCAAACTTACCTAGCAGAGCCCGAATCCCTTTAAAGTTAAAACCTTCAGGCATTAGAAGTTAAAAGTAAAAATGGATATAAATTTTTCCTAAATGATTGATTGATAAATTATTATAATAATTTATAAAATTCTTCCTCTTCGATTGTTTTCTGCTCACCGGTCTTCATATCCTTTAATGTTACTGTTCCTGATTTTACCTCGTTTTCTCCAATTATTAATGCAAAATCAAATTCGGCTGCGCTCTTTATCTGCGATGATAATTTTCTACCTGTAATGTCCACCAGTGCAATTCTATTACTTTTCCTTATTTTTGATGCCAAATTAATTGAATATTCAATAAATTGGGATCCCAGATTGCATATATAATATGACTGCTTGCGCATGTATTTCTCCCAGAGATTGTATTTTTTCAATAATATTTCAAGAACTGCATCGCCTATGGCAAAACCAATGGCTGGTATATTTTCATCAGAGAATAGTGTTGAAAGCCCATCATAGCGGCCTCCACCAAGTATTGCACGGAGTTCACCAACCGAGTCAAATGCCTCAAATACTATGCCTGTATAATATGATAATCCCCTGACAACTGAAAAATCATATTTTATATCACTTTTTGTATAAAAACTTATATATGAAAATGTTGTTTTAAGCCTTTCAATACGGTTTTTTAATCCATCAAAATTATTTAATATACTTTTTAATTTTTTCTCGAAGTCTTTAATATCAAGCCTTTCAGAAAGAAGATCAAGTATCTTTTCGGTATTTTTTTTATCCACGTTAATCTCAGCCATCATGGAAATAAACTGTTCTCTTGTTATTTTTCTGTATTTATCTATTACTGAAAATGCCTCATGGATATTTTGTATGTTCATATCATTAAGTATATATTCCATCACCTGTCTGTCATTTATATTTATTTGATACTTACCTGAAAGCCCGAGTTCATCAAGTATCTGTGCGGCAAGACCTATGATCTCAGAATCAGCCTCTGCAGAATCCAGACCAAACATGTCTGCATTAAATTGATAGTGCTCCCTGAATCTGCCTTCCTGGGGTTCTTCATATCTCCATACCTTTGGCAATGAATACCATCTTACCGGCCTTGGTATATCCTTTCTTGCTGTTAGAAGTCTTACAGTTGATGGTGTTGCCTCCGGTATCATTGTAACCTCCCTTCCACCCTTATCTGTGAATGAAAAGGTCTGGCTAACAAGTTCGCTCCCAGATTTCTGTTTGTACATTTCAAGATATTCAAGGCTTGGAAAATCTATTCTCTGGTATCCAAAATTCTCAGCAACATTTGTTATTCTGGTAAAAACTGAATAGCGTATTTCCATATCCTCAGGATAATGATCCCTGAAACCTTTAATCCTTTCTATCTTCATATTAAACACTTAAATTGGAAGATCGTCTCTTCTCTCTCCCTCGGTAATGACACTGTCAATTTTTTTCATCATTTCATCGCTAATTTCATTTGTTGCATGTGCATAGTGAAAATGTATTCTTATCCTTGGATAAAGATCCTCCCTTTTTTCAGCATGATGCTCAAATGAACAATCCCATCCCAAATCCCTGCATTTGAAGTAATATGTCATGGCTAGTAATTTGTTTAAGATATAAAAAGAATTATCATTTACTTATTTATATAGGTTCATGGAAAACAAAAATATTCTAATAACAGGTGGCGCTGGATTTATAGGATCAAACATGGTTGAGAAACTAATAAATGATAACAATATCACTGTTATTGATAATCTTAATAACCATGTTGGTGAAAGGTTTATCAAAAGATTTTATCGCAATAAAAATTTTAAATTTATAAATGGCGATCTGTTAAAATATGATCTTGAATCCCTTAATGACATTGACATTATTATTCACTTCTCCGCAAATTCGGATGTTAGATATGGATCAGAGGATCCAATAAAGGATTTTAACAATAATGTTATAGTTACACAGAATATACTTGAATACATGAGGAAAAAGGATGTAAAGGAAATATTATTTGCATCGTCATCAACGGTTTATGGTGAGGCTAATATCATGCCAACACCTGAAAACTATGGACCGTATTTGCCGATATCATCATATGGAGCATCAAAAATGGCCAATGAGGGGTTTATAAGTGCATATTCACATTATTATGGAATAAGGGGGACGATATTCAGATTTGCAAATATTGTTGGCAGGAATTCTACACACGGCGTAATATATGATTTTATACATAAACTATTAAAAAATAATAAAGAACTAGAAATACTTGGTGATGGAACACAGGAAAAATCATACATGCATGTTACTGACTGTGTTGACTCAATGATTTATGTGCATGAAAATTTAAGTAGAACGGATATAATAAACCTTGGAAATGATGAAACAACATCTGTAAGAAAAATTGCTGATTATGTTGTAAGCGGTATGGGACTAAAAAATGTTAAATATATTTTTACCGGAGGAATTAATGGCAGGGGCTGGAAGGGCGATGTGAAGAAGACATACCTGGACATAACAAAGTTAAAAAAACTGGGCTGGAAAAGCAGGTATACAAGCGATCAGTCTGTTGAGGTCGCCGTAAAAGAAACTCTGGAGCAGATTAAGGCCATGGAATAATTAATAAACTATTTTAAATA
>NZ_LKBH01000271.1:0-7628 GCF_001402935.1 Acidiplasma cupricumulans
ATATATATAAATTGTGAGTGTTTATCTCAGGTACAGAATTTTGATAATGTTTGAATTTCATAAAATCAAATGATATTTTTTACAACACAAAACTATAAATAATTGTTTTCATTTTAAATTGTAAGGGGAGCCATTAAATTGGCTGAGAGGATTGGGATCGACCCTTGGAACCTGATCCGGGTAATGCCGGCGGAGGGATGTTATGTATGAGGATGCTGGTTATAATGATATAAGGAAAAATTTGGATTATCACCATTGGAATAAACAAGATTCACTCATACTGACAACAATGATATCAACATTTTTTATATGGGGCGTTGTCTTAAGCATAGCACCTTTAATAACAACATGGCCTTTTATACCAAAATATTTTGATGAATACATTATATTATCATCACCATCAGGACTGCTATCAGGAAACTTTCTTTTGGGATATATTTCTGACAGGTACGGCAGGAAAAAATTATTTCTCTTAACAGTATTTTTAACATCTGCCGGTCTTCTTGCCATTGCACTCATTAAAAATCCCTACCTTATAATATTATCTGTTTTTACTGCAGAATTTGGGCTTGGAGGGGATGAAACAATATCATTATCATATTTATCAGAGCTTATACCCCTGAAATACCGTGGGGCGGTGCTGGTTGAAACATCAAATGTGGCAAATGTTTCCATAGTTGTTATGGCTGCAATTTTTTTATTTATACCAGACTCTGTTTATGCTGATAAACTATCCCTTCTAATAATTGCAATTTCAGGATTTTTTATATCATTAATCGCAAGGCTAAAATTAAAAGAGAGCATACGTTGGGATTATTTAAATAAAAATACAGAAAAACAGAGGGTTAAAATTAATTTTTCAAACTCCATAAAATTTTTATCATTATCATTCATAGCAATAACCATTGTTGTTGGCTTTGCCTTTTCAAGCCTTGTTCTTGGCCCATTTGAATTTCCGCAGTACTCATCTCTTATAATATTTGGCTCAACACTTGGCGGGACATTAACCGGTTTAATAGGTGGAATTTACATCGGTAAATCCAGAAGAAAAATTGTATCACTGCTGGGCTATACCGGTATGTTTATTATATGGATTTTACTTTTAATCTTCATAAAATTTGTTCTGTCAAACATATATATACTTATATTTATGATAGCTGTAAGCGGCATATTCGGCGAGCTTGGCTGGGCATCAAGGGAGATGCTGGAGCCTGAAAACTTTGAAACGCTGCACCGCGGCACCGGCATTGGTAGCGTAAGGACTGTTGGATACTTTATATACATAATTTCAGTGTTTTTGCTTGTTAATAAATCAATTTATTTTTACCTTTATTACCTTTTAATAATATACCTAATAGGTTTCATCGGGTCTGTGCTTTATTACAAATATGGCAGGGAAACAAGAAAAAGCAGTGTTCTTTAAATCCATATTTTTATTTTAACAGTATTTATATATCCAATCAAATTTATTAATATGAATACAATATTTAAATGTGTTATGCATTGGAATAAGCAATAAAAAGATAGTGGGATACCCAAATATAATGAATCTACTTAAATCTGGTGTTGAATCATTATTTTTAATAGATTTTGATGCAATTCATAAAAGGGTTTTAAACCTGGAAATATACGAAAAACTATCCAAATTTTTTGACCTCACCGTTATGAACTATCCGCAGACCGAGGAGGATCTAATGGATACAATAATCAGCGGGGCCACATATGTTATAATAAACAATAATCTAACATATAAAAGGATACAGAGCTATTTATCATACACGCAGAACATTGGAATTAACTATGATTACAACGATACATGTGTTTTTTTCAGCCAGAACGGCGGAAATATATACCTGACAAATAAACAGGTAATGCTTCCATATAGGCTTGCCTTTAACTACGGCCCATTTGATCTGCCAAATTCCATAAAACTTGAAAATTACCCATCCTCATTCATTTAATCTTTAATCTGGGAATCATTTTTGTTATTTTAAATATTATTTTTGGAATACTTTAGATATTATTAAACAATTAGGATGCAATGAATCTAAATGTGGATATAGGAATTAAAATTTCGAATCCCTTTATCCTGGCCTCCGGAATTCTGGATGAAAACGGCTACACAATGAAAAGAATTCTAGAAAATGGTGCGGCCGCGGTAGTTACAAAGTCCATCGGAACATCTGAAAGGCAGGGATACAATCCTCCAATTATATATGAAAATGACCCTGTATTTTTAAATGCTGTTGGCCTTTCAAACCCCGGCATAGACAATTTTAAAGATGAGGTAAAAATAGCCCTCGAATCCGGAAGGCCTGTAATAGGAAGCATTTTTGGAAAGGACGCCCCTGAATTTTCAGAACTTGCCAAAAAAATGGAGTCATACGGTGTTTCTGCCATAGAATTAAATTTATCATGCCCGCATGTAAACGGCTATGGCATGGAGGTTGGATCAGATCCTGACCTTGTCTATGAAATAGTATCTGAGGTTAAGTCAAGAGTAAAAATACCGGTTTTTTCAAAGCTGAGCCCAAACACATCAAATATACTCGAGGAGGCAAAGGCTGCTGAAAAATCAGATGCGCTTGTATTAATAAACACATTAAAGGGCATGGAAATAGATATAGCATCGAAAAAACCTGTTCTTAGCAATGTATACGGTGGTTTATCCGGAAAATGCATTAAGCCTGTTGGAATAAGATACGTTTATGAGGTAAAAAAGGAGACCGGAAAGACAGTTATAGGCGTTGGTGGCATAGAAAATGTTAATGATGCCATAGAATACATTATGGCCGGTGCATCTGCAGTTCAGATCGGAACTGCAATTTACAGGCATGGAATAAAAATATTTAATGAACTGAACTCTGGATTAATAGAATACATGGATAAAAATGGAATAAGTAATATTAATGATATGATAGGGGTGGCCATAGCATGAATCATTCCATAGTTTACAGCAATGTAAGGATTAATGAAAGCACGCATTCATTGAGATTTTTCATGGAATCTCCAGTACATCCGGGCCAGTTTATTATGATCTGGGCACCGGGGATAGGTGAAATACCCATATCCTTTTCATCTGTAAATAATCCGGTTGAAATTACCGTAAAAATTTATGGAGAACCATCAAAATATATTGCAAACCTCATGCCGGGAGAAAAAATTTTTTATCGCGGGCCATATGGAAGGCCATTCACCGGTGTAACTGGAAAAAAGCTAATTATAGGTGCAGGAACAGGAATTGCACCGTTAATGCCACTTGTTGATAACATGACATCAGGAATATTATCCGCAAAAACAAAAAATGATCTGATATTTACAGACAGAATTAAAAATTTATATGTTGTAACAGACGATGGAACACTTGGAATAAAAGGTTTCGCGGTTGATGCACTTAAACAAATGGATATAAACGAATTCGATATGATATATGTATGCGGCCCGGAGATAATGATGAAATCCGTTTATGATTATTTATTAAACAAAACAGACAGGGTAGAATTCTCACTGGAGCGTCCAATGAAGTGCGGTATAGGCATATGCGATTCATGCTCAATCAACGGCATTCAGGTATGCAGGGACGGCCCTGTATTTTCAATTAAAGATTTAAAAAATATGGATGAATTTGGCAGAACAAGGCTTTCATTCTCCGGAAAAAGGATTTATCTTTAAAATTGTTTATATATTATTATAAAATTATATATCATGGTCTCACTGGAGGAGTCATGTGTTTTTAACCGCGGTGGCATATGCTATTTTCTTGAATCATCCACATCAAAATGTTCGTTATGCTTCAATTTTAAAAGTTTTACAAAATACGGAAGCAGGAGGAAGATATATTATAATTTATTTGACTATATAAAATCCACCGGGTCACAGGTTGCCTTTCCAAAGGGTGATGAGGAGCAGGAAACCCTTGAGTAGTTATTGAAATTTTATATTATTAATTTAAAATCCATAATTATTAAAAAATAAGATTAAATTTATATGTATTTTAAACATACAATCAGAATGGGAATAACCGACCATCTTGCAAATAAGAGAACATTCCTTGCATGGGTTAGAACTGGCATAGCACTCATGGGCTTTGGTTTTGTAATCTCAAAGTTTGAAATTTTTATTCACATATTAAATAGATCATCATATAATAATATTGGAAACTCACTAATAGCCGGGGAGATTATGATAATTCTTGGCATTGTTACCATAGGCTATGGCCTCTATGAATTTCTATCAAATGAAAAGGATATAGAAAATAATAATGTAAATTCAAGAAAGGTTGAATCAATAGTATTTTCAGCCATTATAATTGGCATGGCAATACTTCTTCTGGTATTTATTGTTTAAAAATACTATTATAAAAATTTTTAATTAATATGTTTAATTCTTCGGCCTGCCCCTTAAAACGATCTCTCTGAGCTCACGGCCGACCTGCTCCTCAAGGGAATTATCAAGGTCATCCATTAATGCCTGGAGGTGTTTTGATCCCTCATCGTATTCCTCTATCCATTCACTGGCAAATTTTCCACTCCTGATCATTTCGGCCTTCTCCCTCATTCTTTTTTTGACCTCATCGTTAATTATATATGGCCCAACGGTAAGCCCGCCATACTTTGCAGTATCTGAAACTGCCCTGAGCATGCCTGAAAGCCCCTTATCATATATCTGGTCTGTGATCAGTTTCATCTCATTTATTGCCTCAAAATATGCCATCTCCGGCCGGTATCCAAGATCAACTATGGTCTGAAATGTTGCCCGGAGCATTGCGGTGAGGCCGCCAACAAGGTCAAGCTGCTCACCCATTAGGTCTGTCTCTGTCTCCTCCCTGAATGATGTTTCAAGCACGCCTGCCTTTGTTGCTCCAAGCCCCTTGGCTATGGCCAGGGCCTTGTTCAGGGCATTTCCTGAATGATCCTGATGAACGCCTACAAGCACCGGAACGCCGCCGCCCTTAACGAAGAATTCCCTTACAGACGGCCCTGGTGCCTTTGGGGCTGCCATGTAAACATCAACATTTTCTGGTGGAACAATCAATTTATAGTGTATGTTAAAGCCATGTGCAAAGACCAGGTCCATGCCATCCCTTAAAACAGGCATAACCTTTTCTGTATATATCTTTCTCTGCACCATGTCCGGAACAAGGAATATAACTATATCAGAATCCTTCAATGCATCCTCTGTTTTTTCCGGTGTTATGCCATCAGAAACTGCCTGCTTCCATGAATTGCCCTGCCTTTCAAGACCAACATGAACATTCAATCCGGAGTCCCTAAGGTTCAGTGCCCAGGCCCGGCCCTGGCTGCCGTATCCCAGTATTGCTATCTTCTTATTCCTTATGTAATCAAGATTTGCATCATTTTCAGTGTATACCTTACCAAGTATCTTACCCAACAAGCTCACCCCATTCATATTTTTCCGATTTTTTAAAATTAATGTTAAATTTATTTACATTATAATCCTCCAAGACCTCGACATTGTCAACATCAACTGTCTTGCTAAGTGTCATTATTGCTATATTCATATTGCCGAGATTGTACCTGTCGTAAAGGGACAGGTAAACCGTGCATTCATTTTCATCATTGCATTCCGCATTCATCCATTTTATATCAACCCAGAATTTTCTAAAATTGGCTGCAATTCTCTCAAGCAGCCCCGGGTCTCTATAATTGGCCGTTACCTTTATTACCTTTTCTTGGGTCACTTACTATCACCTCGCTTAATTTTCCTCCCGGCGGTAATGTCGGAAGGGCCAGCTCCTCCTTATTAACCGGCACCCTGATGACTGACGGCACATTCTCATGCATTGCCCTTTTTATGGCCTCTGCAATGTCATCATATGTTTTTGCATCATATGCATCGGCACCGAAGGATTCTGCATACTTAACTATGTTTGGAGAATTGCCGTAATCAACGCCAACTATTCTCCTATTCTGGAACATGTCCTGAACCTGTCTAACAAGTCCAAGAGTCCTGTTGTCGTTTACCACCGCTATTACCGGTATGTTCTCATCCACTGCGGTGGCAAGGTTGTTTCCTGTCATCATAAAAGACCCATCACCGTCATAGTCCAGAACAACCTTATCCGGCCTGCCGACCTTTGCCCCCATTGCAGCAGGAAGCCCAAAGCCCATTGTGCCCATTCCAGTGGATGAGAAGAATGATCTTGGCTCAAGATTTTCCCAGTAAACCTCTGCCCACATCTGGTGCTGGCCAACACCTGTGGTTAATATTGCATCCCTTGGCAGCGAATCCCTCAGCGTCTTTAGTATTCTCCACGGCCTTAAGTGACCGTCATCCGGTGGATGTGAAAACTGTGAATAATACTCCTTTAGCTCATTTACCCTTTTGTTCCACTCATGGTTCTGGTGCTTGCTTCCCAGAAGGGCCATGGCATTTAATAATTCTGAGACTAAAACCTTTGCATTGCCCTGAAGCTCTATGTCAGGCTTTATGCCCTTATTAAAATCTGTCGGGTCCAGATTTATTGATATGAATGTTTTCCTTGTATCCTTCATTTCATCGTACGATGTGAATGTACGGTCGCTAAACCTTGCACCTATGGCAACCATGACGTCAGATTCAAGTGCCACCATGCTTGCCTCTGCACGGCCATAGTAACCCATGGCACCAACATATAATGGGTAATCAGCAGGTATTACTGATTTTCCGGGAAGCGTTGATACTATTGGGCACCCGATAAATTCAGCAAGCCTCATTATTTCATTGGTTGCATTGGCCCACATTGCCCCGGTTCCAACTAAAAGCACGGGTCTTTCTGCATTTAATAATGCATTTGCAGCCTGCCTTAATTTGTCCTTATTTACAACGGTTCTGAATGGCCTGTAATGAACCCTTGGCTCTTCTGGATAATTAACATTATCTATGTCCTCGAGCTGTATGTCCCTTGGTACATCCATTACCACCGGCCCTGGCCTTCCAGTGGAGGCTATGTAAAATGAGTTTTTCACCCATAGCGGTATCTCATTGATATCCTTTATCTCAACGGCATATTTGGATACCGGGAATGAGGCGCCAAGGGTATCAGATTCCTGAAATGAAAGCTTCCCCATAGAGCTTCTGTTAACACCGCCTGTTATAGCAACAACCGGTGAGGAATCCTGGTATGCCGTGATCAATCCGGTGATCAAATTGGTCACACCAGGACCGGATGTCGCAGTGCATACACCAGGTATGCCTGTGGCACGTGCAAAACCGTCAGCAGCGTGCACCGCTGCCTGCTCATGCCTCATCAGGATATGCCGGAGCTCGCCATTGTTGACATCCTCAAAAAATGAGTCATACATTGGCATGTTGTATAGCCCCGGTATTCCAAAAATATTTTTTACACCCTCCCTTTTCAGGGATTCCACTAAAAGCCTAGAACCCTTCATTTACATCACTTTCTTTAAAAACAAACCCAGTAGCATGCATTATACCAAAAAAACCGCCACAGATGTTAGATAAACCTTTTCATCCCATACATATTTATTCACCACCCCATGCATTAGCACGACACAGGGTAATCTCTATTAATACTTAATACTATTTAAATATTTCTCAATATTTTATGGAAATATGTCCCAATTTTAAATTTTTAATAATTTTTTTCCTGTACATTACATTATTTA
>NZ_LKBH01000272.1:0-7585 GCF_001402935.1 Acidiplasma cupricumulans
TAATTATATTTGCATTATAAATTTTATAAGTACTTAATTTAAGGTTACCTTAAGAAAAATAAATATAATGTTAAAAATTTTGGTATAAGACCATGACCAATAGTCATATTAACAACATTATTTTTAATGAAATATGAATTAATTCAAAAAAGAAAAATATTAATTCTTTTATGACTTAAGCAAGTATGCAGAATTCATTTTATGAGGAAAAAGTTAGCCAGATTCAGAAATCATTTAAAATAGATGAAAAATATGAAAGATGGAAAAATTCAACACTTGCTGACTGGAATAAAAAAACAGGATACAGGGAAAAAAATTACACAAATTCATCTGATTTTAAAATAAAGGAGCTTTACACAAGGGGAGACCTCCCAGAGAATCTTGATGAGGTACTGGGAATGCCTGGAGAATATCCTTACACAAGGGGCGTTTATCCAAACATGTACCGTGGCAAATTATGGACAATGAGGATGTTTTCTGGGTTTGGAACACCTGAGGACACCAATAAAAGGTTAAAGTATCTTATAAGCAACGGTGAAACTGGATTGAGCATAGCCTTTGATATGCCAACACTTTATGGCTACGATTGTGATAACCCACGTGCAGAGGGTGAGGTCGGGAAATGCGGTGTTAATGTTTCTTCTTTGGCTGATATGGAGAGGATATTCGACGGCATAGACCTTTCAAAAATTAGTACATCGATGACAATAAACGCACCTGCCGCAATATTAACCGCAATGTATTTTGTTCTTGCCCAGAAAAAGGGTGTGAATTTAGACAGAATATCTGGAACTGTTCAGGCCGATATACTTAAAGAATACATTGCCCAGAAGGAGTGGATGTATCCCCCTGAGGCCCATATCAGACTTATAAGGGACATGCTTGTCTACTCCACAGAAAATGTTCCGAAATGGAATTACATAAGTGTTTCAGGATACCATATAAGGGAGGCTGGATCAAGTGCAGTTCAGGAGCTTGCATTCACGCTGGCAGATGGATTTTATTATATTGACACAGGCATAGATGCGGGGCTTGATGTGGATAAGTTTGCACCAAGGATGTCGTTCTTTTTCAATTCCTCTATTAACTTCTTTGAGGAAATTGCAAAATTCAGGGCGGCCAGAAGAATATGGGCAACTGTATTAAAGGAAAAGTATGGGGCAAAAAATCCAAGAAGCATGCAGTTAAAATTCCATACACAAACTTCAGGATATACACTTACATGGCAGCAGCCATTAAATAATATTGTAAGGACGACAATAGAGGCCATGGCTGCGGTGCTTGGTGGAACCCAGAGTCTCCACACAAATTCATATGACGAGGCCTGGGCACTGCCAACGGATGAGGCTGTGAAGGTTGCATTAAGAACACAGCAGATAATAGCTGAGGAATCCGGCATTGCAGACGTTATAGACCCACTTGGTGGATCGTATTATGTTGAAAGGCTTACAAGCGAAATGGAGGAGGCAGTTTATAAATATCTTGATGAGATAGAAAAAATGGGTGGAATACTTAATGCAGTTAAAAAGGGCTATATACAGAAGGAAATAGCCGAGACATCATATAGAAAGCAGCTTAGAATAGAAAACATGGATGACATAGTGGTTGGTGTGAATAAATATGTTGAGGAGGATGAAAAGCCAATTAATATATTAAAAATTGATGAAATAGCAGAAAAAAATCAGGTTAAGAGGCTTAAGGAATTAAAAAGAAACAGGAATAATGAGATGGTATCCAGATCACTGGATAAATTAAGGGATGCGATGCAGGATGAAAATGTTAATCTTATGCCATATATAATGGACTGTGTTAGAAACTATGCAACCATTGAGGAAATATCAAATGTAGGGAGGGAGATATTTGGAGAGTGGAAAGAACCAAAAATTTATTAAGCCACCAATAAAAGTCCTTCTTGCAAAGCCGGCCATAGATGGACATGACCGTGGGATATTTGTGCTGGCAAGGGCTTTTAGGGACGCTGGAATGGAGGTAATATACGCTGGTTTGCTTCCAACGCCGGAGGAGGTGGTGGACACAGCAGTTAATGAGGATGTGGATGTTATAGCCCTAAGCCTTTTAAATGGAGCCCACATGACTGCATTTAAAAAGGTCATGGACATACTTAAAAAGCGTGGAATAAATGATATAGCTGTTGTTGGTGGTGGAATCATACCTGATGAGGATAAGCCAAAACTTGAAAAAATGGGTGTTACCGGAAATTTTGGCCCCGGCACCAGGCTTGATGTAATAATTGACCATGTAACAAAAAGGGCATTAGAGGTAAGGGAACTGAGAAAAAATGAATATAAATGATATTGTAAACGGCATCCTTGCCGGGGATAAAAGGATGATTGCAAGGTCAATTTCATTGATTGAAAATGATGAAAATGCAAGGGAGGCAATAATAGGAAGGATATACAGCCACGGTAGTGCAAAAATTATAGGCATAACAGGCCCTCCGGGTGTTGGAAAGAGTACAATAATAGGAAATCTAGCGCCAATGCTTGCAAAAACCGGCAAGGTATCAATACTTGCTGTTGATCCTGCAAGTCCATTTTCAGGGGGGTCAATACTGGGCAATAGAATAAGAATGCAGGAGGCATTAAGCAGGTACAACATTTATATGCGGAGTACATCAAATAGGCTTTATGAGGGTGGCCTGTCTGAATATTCATGGGATATAATTAAGGTGATGGAGGCATCAGGCAGTGATTATATTATAGTGGAAACAGTTGGCTCTGGACAGTCTGACCTTGATATAATGAATATAGCTGACATAACCTGTGTAATACTTGCACCAGGACTTGGTGATGAAATACAGGCAGTGAAATCAGGCTTAATGGAGATAGGAAATATTTTTATTGTTAATAAAATGGATAGGGAGGATTCCTACATGGCAATTAAAGATATTAGGGAAACGTTAAATATGAGCAATAAGGCAGATATTCCTGTTATTGGACTGAATTCATTGACACTTGAAAATTATGACAGGTTTGTTAAATATATAAATGACTGGAAATACCAAAATAAATATAGAAGAAACGAAAGAAAAATAAAGCAGATAATAATGGAAAAAATTTACAGAATATATTCAGAATACATAAATAATATAGACTCTGCTGATATTGAGAATGAAAACCCGTATTACGCTGCTGAAAAAATAATGAAAAATGTTGCTGGTCAAAAATTTGGTTATCTAGAAAAATAACATAAAGTTTTTGTATACCTAAATAATAGGTTTATTATGTACAGGCCACTTAAATTTTATTCAGACGAATTTATGAAGAATATTAATGACCGCATAAGGGAAATAATGAGCTATGCCTATCCACCGGTTACCATTTATGAGGATGGGGGAGAATTAACTGTAGAGGCAGATCTACCTGGTTTTGACAAGAATAAAATAAAGGTAACGGCAGAAAAAAATGCCCTTATAATAAGGGCTGACAGGGAAATTAAACCCGATGGTAATCTGTATGAAAATCAGAGGCCGGAGAAGGTCTTTAAACGCATTTCTCTTCCCGTTGAGATAGACAGTGAGGCTGATTTTACAGCTAAATACCAGGATGGTGTGTTAACAGTAAAGATACCTGTGAAAAATGTTAAAACGGTTAAAATAGAATAATTTATTTTTTTATATATATTATAAAAAATATTATATCCAGAACCATCAATGGATATGCAACCACAGGATAATTATGGGAAAATATAAAGAGCGATATTAAAATGGCTGATAAAAATATGGTAACCGGTATTTTGTTATTTTTTTGATTTACCGCATCCGTCTGTTCTTCAAGCCTTCTTTTTAAAAGCGGAAGCACATCAAGGCCCTTTTCGATTGATATGACTGATTTTGAGATAAAATCCGAAAGCTCCTTTCTGTAAAGTTCGTTGAGCATGCCCTCATTATACAGTATTTCCTGCAGAACAAGCACAAATTTAAAGTTAGGGTCCAGGGTTTTACATATGCCCTCCAGAAGTGAGGACATCCTCATGTAAAGTACAAGCTCCCTTGGAAGATGAAATGGAAATTCAAAAATGACATTATTTGCAATTTCAAGAAGTTCTGATATATCCATCTCATTTACATTCCTTCCTGACAGATTTGCTATGGATAATTCTATTGCCTTCCTTATTATTCCCCGGTTTGCGGCAGGTGATAATGCGTTTAATTCTAAAAGCGAGTCTATTATAATATCAGGGTCCTTTGTTATAAGTCCATCGTATAGTTTAAGAAGGGAAAATCTTGTTTTATCATCAAGCTTTCCAACCATGCCAAAATCATACAGTATTATGCTGCCCTGTGATGTCACTGCAATATTTCCAGGGTGGGGGTCAGCATGAAATATATCATTTCTTAACAGCATTCTTATAAATGTGAGGTCAAGTTTATAGGCCAGTTTTTTTGTATCAACGCCTGCCTCTTTTAAGCCTTTGACATCTGTTATTTTAATTCCTGGCAAATATTCAAGGATTATAACCTCACGTGAAACAAAAAATATTTCCGGTATAATTATTCCATATTTTGAAATATTTGATTTTATCCTTCTCAGATTTTCGGCCTCTATAAAATAATTGGCCTCATCATATATTCTAACAGAAAAATCTGAAATAACACTGGATATGCTTATATAAAGGTAGTTATCAATAAATCTTTTGAATAGCCTGAGCAGCCTTTTAATGATTATTAAATCTCTTTGAAGTATGTATGTAATATTATAACGGTTAACCTTAACAACGGCATCACGGTTTTTATATCTGGCAATATACACCTGGCCCAATGATGCACCAGATATTGCATTTTCATTGAATTGCTCGAAATTCTCCTCGATCCTTCCAACATTTTTTTCAATAATTTTCCTTGCCAGAGTAAAGTCATCTGGTGGGACATTATCCTGAAGATCCTCAAAGGCCTTTAGATATTCCTTGGGAAGCAGATCCGGTCTTGCAGATAGAACCTGCCCAAGTTTTATAAATGTGGGGCCAAGCTCAATAAACACATTCACTGCCTTTCTTCCATTTTTTTCTATTAAATAATCATATTCCTCACTTTTTTTTGATTTTTTTCTATCCCTAAGAAACCGTCTAAATACAGGAAGCAGTTTAATCATATATTTTATTTCCAGTTTTCTTATATCCTTAATTTCATCCGGCAAATGTATCCCCCTAATATTATTTTTAATGCATTCATACAATTATATTAACATTGTATTAAATTATTTAATAAGGCATTAATATGCTATCTTAAATAATCAAAATATGCTTAAACTTTCCGTATTGCCATTTAAGGATTTACTTTTATATAAAAAAAATCTTGCAAAAAGCATATATGAATGTAATAAATTACAAAATATGCGAAATATAGAGGTATCACCGTCAATAATTTCTTCCGATTTATCAGATCTAAGGAGTGAAATTAAAAAATGCGAGGATGCAGGTGCAGGTTCATTTCATCTTGATGTAATGGATGGAAATTTTGTGGATAATATAACAATGGGACCTGATCTTATCAGGGCAGTAAGGAAATCAACAAAGCTTAGACTTGATGCGCATTTAATGATAAACCGTCCAGATAAATATTACAGAGATTTTTTATCTGCCGGTGCGGATGTTCTTTTAATTCATTATGAATCTCCCGTGGATATAGGAGAACTTATAAATAAGTTTGAAAGGGATGGTATAAGGTACGGAATTGTAATAAACCCAGATACAGAGTTTAGAAAGGTTAAAAAATACCTTCCAGGATCTGAGATCTTATTAATAATGTCTGTTTATCCTGGCTTTTCGGGTCAAAAATTTATAAACAGTATAATTCCTAAAATAAAGGAGGCCTCTGATTTTATTAAATCAGAACATTTAAAAACAAGAATAGAGGTGGATGGTGGAATTAATGATATAACCGGAAAACAGTGCGTTGAAAATGGTGCTGATATCCTTGTATCAGCATCCTACATTTTTAACAATGATGTATATAAGAGCATTCAAACATTAAAAAATTTATAGATTTAATATTATCCTTCCAGTTTCCCTGTTTGTAAAGTCCTCCAGCGCCTTTTTAATGTTCCACAAACTGTATTCCATGTACACAGGAAGATAGAACCTGTTTAAACTCATTATTTTTAGTAATTCGTAAAGGTCCTGTCTTGTTCCACCTGTGGACCCAATAATCTGCTTTTCATTTGTATATATATCTGCTATATCGGCCTCAAAATTTCTTCCGGTTAAAACACCGTATGTAATTAATTTACCGCGCCTTTTTACATGCTTCAATGACTCTGAAAGAAGGCCATTGCCAAGAGGGTTAATAACAGTATCTGCCTGAAAATCATCAGGTATTTTATTAAATACGGTTATGCCGAATTTGCCAAGCTCATTTTTCCTTGAATACACATACACATCAAGGCCCATTATCCTTGCAATCTGGACTGTAAAAATTCCTGTGTTTCCAGCACCATAAACAAGTATTTTGGAGCCAGGGGCAGGCCTGGCCGTCTTAATTGCGCGGTATGCTGTTAATGCACCTATACCTATGCTAACAGCAGTGTTATCATCTATTACATCCGGAACCTTAAAAAGATTTTTTTCATCCACTGATATGTATTCTGAATATCCGCCATTGGTCACAACGCCCCATATTCCACCATTATAGCATAAATGTTCATTTCCAGAAATACACATTTCGCAGCTTCCGTCAAATATTCGATTATAAACTATTACACGGTCTCCTTTTTTAATATTTTTTCCATCATCCATGGCAATTCCCATAATTTCTGAACCAGGTATATGAGGCATTGGTGACACACCATAAACAACCTTTCCGGCTATTAGGTTGTAATCAAGTGGATTAAGCCCTGCCTTTTTAACCATAACCTTTATTCCGCCGGATGGTTCATCCACATCCCTTATCTCTAGGTTTTCAGTGCCAAAATTATTAATTACTACAGCCTTCATGATATATAAATAATAAAAAACTAATAAATTTTGGTATGTGACATTAACATTGATTTAAATCTGGGTAATTTCTGTGGGTATAGGATTTATCATTGCATACAGAGCCGGACATGCCTTCCTTGATGCTATTAAAATATCCCTGATATCCTCATCGGATTCAACATCTATTTTTATAGATTTTATTATTGGGAAATTTGAATCCTCAACAACTGGACCTATGTCATAATATAAATGACCTGTGAAATTTAACTTATTTAGCCTGACACCCCTCTTTGCAGCCTGTATTGCCACGGTGGATGCAAAACATGACATAACACCCATCATTAAATAATTAAGCGGCGTTGCATGTGTGCCCTGACCGCCAAGAACGCCGGGTTCATCAGCACCCAGTATAAATTTTGCCTTTTCTGATGATAATTCTGCTGTAAACATCGGACTTCCTTCAAAATGGAATTCACCTTTTATATGTTTTTCCGACCCGAAATGACCACCATTTTCATGCACCTTTTTAGATGTTTGCTCAAGTTTCTCCATATCTATATTATTTATAATTTTCACCATTTTATATCAAAAATTAAATATCATGCCAAATTTAAATATTGTTAAATGGAAAATAATAAAATAACATAGATCG
>NZ_LKBH01000273.1:0-7016 GCF_001402935.1 Acidiplasma cupricumulans
GATATATAGTTAAATTGCATAGCTGTTTTTTCCCTCATAATACTTATTAATGGTTTCTATAAACATTGATATAACTATTATTAAACCTCCAGCAATAATATAATAAGTTGGTATTTCATTTAATATAAATATTGAGGAAATTACTGCAAAAACAGGCTCACCAACATAAATAATGCCCGCGGCGGTTGGTTCCACGTATCTCAGCGCCCTTGTATTAATAATTATGGCAAAAAGGCTTGCGAACAGTGCTGTGAATACTATTG
Organism: Acidiplasma cupricumulans; assembly: GCF_001402935.1. NCBI lineage: Archaea > Methanobacteriati > Thermoplasmatota > Thermoplasmata > Thermoplasmatales > Ferroplasmaceae > Acidiplasma > Acidiplasma cupricumulans. Next base: position 264 of record NZ_LKBH01000273.1, read on the forward strand.
TAAAGATGACCACGGGAACCTTAAGTCCGGAATAAATTCTTATATTTAACGGCATAAAAAATAATGACAGGATGCCGACCATCAATAACTGGTAAAATGAAAACACCATTGTGTCAAGATATTTTGTGTATTTATAAACGTAAACTGTTTGAATAGCATAAAATATGGCACATAAAAACGTTAGAAAATCGCCAAATGCATATTTCCCAGAAAAATTAAATGACGACATCATTATAAGGCCAATAAGCCCCATTATTGCTGAAAGCACATCAATTTTCTTTATCCTCATTTTTAAAAACAAAAATGAAATCAGTGGCAGAAGGACAACATAGAGTCCGGTAATGAGGCCAGACTGTGAGGATGTTGTATACTTTAACCCCACTGTCTGAAAATAATATGCTATAAATAACAGAACACCGGCGGTTATACCATAAACCACATTATGCCTTTCCTTTATATTTTTATTTTTAAATATTAAGGGTAAAACGAGAGCAGCAGATAGCAGAAATCTAAATGCAAGCAGCATTCCTGGTGTTATATAATAAAGTGAGATCTTCATTATTGGAAATGTTACACCCCAGAAAAAAACAACAAGAATTAAAAGCAATAAATATACCAGTTTTGAATTCATTTTTTCAGTAATACCCACATATTTAATTAATTTAATTATTTTCTAAAAATAAGGTATTTTAACAGCTGTGGTCTTTTAAAAATAACGGAAATCACCACCCTTGAGGGATAGTCAATATCACCCAGTGAGTTAATTTTATTAATAATATTTTCATTATTTATTGCATTATATATCTTGTTTAATAATCTATCATTTATGCTTAATCTGGAATAATAATCCTGTATTCTGGCATCCATCTTAAGCTCCCTTCCAATTTCCTTTTTCCAGAGTTTTTCATATAACGATAAAGATTTTTCTGAAAAATCCTCATGCTGAAAGCTCCTGTCTATTGCCTCGGCAGCATTTTTTGCAGATACTATGCCTGTATATATACCGCCACCAGATAATGGTTTTACAATACCTGCCGCATCTCCAACAAGAACTGATCTGTTCCCGTATGTTTTTTTAAGATATCTTATTGGTATTGGTCCTGCGTTTATGCCTATTATCTTATTATCTCCATAGGTTTTGTTTATATTCTTAAAATATTTTATGGCATTAACACGGTCAACCCCAACACCTATGCGGGTAATATCACCGGATGGTACTGCCCACCCAAAAAAACCCCTGCTGTTATGTGATCCTATGTAAACATTTACATCATCCTGATCTTCAAGCCTTGCTGCAGAATCAACCTGATATGTTGATATTATTTTTTCCGGGCGCTCCCTGTAAAGTATTTTTCTTACAGTGCTGTTAGCCCCATCAGCACCTGCAACAATCTGGGCCTTTGCATACATTATCTCTCCATTTTTTTTATACTTGACCTCGGCATACTCATTATTAATACTAACGTCCATAACCCTAGAATTTATACTTACATCTGCACCTGCAGATATGGCCATTGCGGACGCATCCTTGTCAAAATCATCCCTGTACATTACTATTGTTTCCTCAGTTTTCCTTACATGTATGTACTTTCCATTTGGAAAATATATATTTGCACCATGCACTGAATTAATCCTGGAATTCGATTTAATGTAATCAAAAACCCTTTTGGATACAAGGCCTGTGCATTCAACAGGTTTCCCTATCTCTTTATGTTCCTCAAGATTTAGAACATTATAGCCTTTTTTTGACAGACTGTATGATAAATAGGAACCCGCTGGACCCGAACCAACCACAATTACATCATGCACACCTGATTATAATTAATAATTATATATATTTAATTTAAAAAAGTAAAAATTTACGATTCAACCTCGTCTGTTACATCCATTGATAAATTCCTCGTCTCACCTGTTTTAATGACTGTACCAAGGGCTATTAGTATAAAAATTACGGTAAAAACAGGATATAGTACATAAGAAATGCCACCGAGATAATCAGAAACATAGGGTGCCGGACCTCCTATAAATGAATTTCCATACTGGTATGCTGCAGAATTACCAGAATACCTGACATCAGCAGGGAATATTTCTGATATCATTGCCCCCAAAGGTGAATAGCTTAGACCATGGGCCACCCCGAAGAGTGTTATAAAAATTATAAAATAATAATCTGATACAAGATATACTGATGGATATATTATTACCAGTGCAAGGATATTCGCAAATGCTATTATTATTTTTCTTCCCTTGGCATCTGAAATCATCCCGCCCATGAATACAAATATTATATCCGCAATGCCGAAAATAGCAGTACCTATTAATCCAAAGTATACCGGCATCTTATAAATTTCCTCCATAAGCACCGGCAGCAGTGCAATAGCAAAATAGAAGAAATTTCCGGAGGAACCTGCAAGAATTGTTCCTGTTAGAACACCCTTCCAGTGCCTTTTCATTAACACCTTAAACGGCGATTTTTGGATTTTTTTGGATTTTATTTCATTCTCAAAAACAGGTGTTTCTGATACCTTAAGCCTTATAAAAGCACCAATAATTAATATTACAAAACTAAATAAAAATGGAATCCTCCAGCCATAGGCTATCATTGCACTTGCCGGTAGATAATATGCCAGTGGAAAAAAAATAAAAACACCAATTAGCAGGCCAAGTCCAACAGTTGACTGCACAAAGGATGAATAGAATCCCCTCCTGGACTGGAAATTTTCCAGTGTTAAAAGCATGGCACCACCCCATTCACCACCAAGGCCAAATCCAAGTACCAGCCTTAGAATAACCAGGATAATTATGGCAGCCACTCCAATGCTGGCATAACCTGGTATTAAACCGGTAAGTCCTGTGGATATGCCAGATATCATCAATGTCAGTAAAAGCATTTTTTTTCTGCCTATTCTATCACCATAATGCCCAAATATATAGGCACCAACGGGCCTTGTTACGAATCCAAGCGCGAATGTTAAAAGTGTTAAAAGTATGGCCACCGATGATGTTACAAACGGATAAAAAACCTTGGATATATAATCCGCCCCTGAGGAAAAAATAAATATGCCATACCACTCTATTATCGTTCCAACCATTGATGCCAGAATTATATCCCTTGACCTTGACATAATTTATGAAAAATATCATATATTTAAATATTTATTTTATATTTCCGGATAAATGAATTAGTTTTTATAGGAAACTTAATAATAGTATGGTAATTTACAGTTTATGGTACTAGTTTCTGTGGACATAGGTGGAACCTTTACTGACATAGTTGTTATAGAAAATAAAAACGTTAGTTATTATAAGGTGCCAACAACACCAAAAAATCCAGAAATAGGAGTGTTAAACGGCCTTAAAAAATATTTAAATGGTAAAAAAATTGACGAGTTTCTTCATGCAACAACAATCGCAACAAACTCATTGCTTGGCCAGTATGGGCTTGAGCTTCCCAGGGTTGCCATTCTAACAACATATGGATTTAAGGATATAATAGAGATAGGAAGGCAGAACAGGCCTGAGTTATATAATTTAAACTTTCACAGACCAAGGATCCTTGTTCCAGAGAATTTACGATATGAGGTCCATGAGAGAACAGACGTAAATGGTCATATAATTGAATCTATAAATAATGATGAAATAGAAAATATAGAGAAAAAAATGCTGGAAAAGGGTGTAAAATCAGTTGCTGTTTGTTATTTACACTCGTACAAAAATGCAGATAATGAAATAAGAACCAAAAAAATTCTGGAAAACAAATTTAAAAACATATCAATTTCATACGATGTATCACCCGAACCGCGTGAATTTGAAAGGATGTCAACAACTGTTGTTAATGCCGCACTTTCACCTGTAACCTCGCAATATATAAAAAATCTGGAAAACTCCATTAGAGATTTTGGAAATTTTGATATTAAAATCATGTCAAATGCTGGTGGCCTTATTTTTAGCGACGAGGCATCTGAAAAGCCCGTAAATATAATTGAATCAGGTCCGGCCGCAGGTGTTATAGCCGCAGCAGAATTTGCCAAGATAATGGATATAAAAAATGTAATTGCATTTGATATGGGCGGTACAACGGCAAAGGCCGGCACGGTACTTAACGGGAATTTTGAGATTACATCTGAATATGAGGTTGGCGGTTCATCTCACCATGGAAGGATAATAAAGGGTTCAGGGTATCCTGTGAGGTTTCCATTCATTGACCTGTCAGAGGTTTCTGCCGGCGGTGGAACAATAATATGGAAGGATAGTGCAGGCGGTCTAAATATTGGTCCTAAAAGTGCAGGTTCTGACCCCGGTCCGGTATGTTATAACAGGGGTGGTAAATATCCAACCCTTACAGATTCAAATCTGGTTCTTGGCATTATCAGCGATACCATGTCCGGTTCTGATTTTAAGCTAAGAAAGGACCTCTCATTAAAGGCACTGTCAACTCTTGGAGACCCCTATGAAATTTCCGAAAATGCTGTTAAGCTTGCAATTCTTGAGATGGCCAGGGGCATCCGCCTTGTTACCGTTGAAAGGGGTCTTGACCCCTCAGCCTTCACCCTCTTTGGTTTCGGTGGTGCAGGCCCACAGTTTGCGGTTAAAATTGCTGAGGAAATTGGAATAAAAACAGTGGTCATACCCCCTGGCCCTGGTGTTTTCAGTGCCCTGGGATTAACATACTCAGATATGCGTTATGAGGCGCGTAAATCATATCCAGAAAATCTCGAATCAGATTTTAATGAGCTGAAAAATAAACTCCTCGGAAAACTTAAAAATCCTGAATTTCTAATGTATGCCGATTGCAGGTATTATGGTCAGGGTTCAGAATTAACTGTGCCGGTTAAAGAAATAAGTCGTGATAGGATCTTTGAGGATTTTGAAAATATACATTATAATACATTTGGATTCAGGCTTAATAAGCCTATTGAAATATTTACAATACGTGTTTTTGGCATTGAAAGGAGGGAAAAACCAGAAATAAAAATCGAAAAGAGTAATAAAAAAATATTTGTTAAAAGAAAGGCATATATAAATGGGGAATGGACAGAAATCAATGTGTATTCAAGAAGCAGCCTTATTGCCGGTGAAAATATTGCCGGACCCTGTGTTATAGAGGAGGATGGCAGCAGCACATTTATACCTGAAAATTGGAATGCCCATCTGGGTAAAAATAATGAAATAGTGGTGGTAAGATGAACTGGGAAATAATAGGTAAGGCAACGCAGTTTATTGCGGAGGAAATGGGGGTATCACTGAAAAGATCTGCACTATCGCCAAATATAAGGGAAAGAATGGATCATAGCTGTGCAGTTCTGGATAAAAATGGCAGAATTGTGGCGCAGGCAGAACACATACCGGTGCATCTTGGTTCGTTTAAGGTAGGCGCAAAAAATATAATAGATTATATGAATCAAAACGGTATAATTCTGGGAGAAAATGAAATGCTTGTAACCAACGATCCATATATTTCAGGGACACATCTAAATGATGTTACATTTATTGCACCTGTATATTACCGGAACGAACTTTTTTGTTATGTTATAAACAAGGCACATAACGTTGATGTTGGCGGCCCTGTATTTGGCAGTTTGAACCCGGAGGCAATAAATTTGTATCAGGAGGGCACCATAATACCACCTGTAAAGGCTTCCAGTGATGTCATAAAATTTATACTATCAAATTTCAAGGATCCAGATACAGCAGCAGGGGACCTTAATGCACAGATGGCCGCAAACAGAATGGGAATAAAAAGGATTAAGGAACTTCTGGATAGATATTCAGGAGATGATATAAATGCCTCATGGAACACATTAATAGATCATTCAAGAGAATTATCACTGCATGCAATGGCTGAATGGCCCCAGGGCACATATGAATCAGAGGATTTCCTTGAGAAAAATGATGGTTTAATAAAATTAAAACTAAAGCTTTCAGTAACAAAAAACGGCATTATAGCTGATTTTTCCGGCACGGATAATCAGATAAATTATCCCTTAAATGCTGTCCTTGGGGTAACATTTTCATCCGTTTCATTTTCAATCAGAAGTGCAATTAATCAGGACATTCCCACAAATGATGGTTTTTATTCAATAATAGACCTTAATGTTCCAGAAAAATCCCTGTTAAACCCAGAAAAACCGCATCCAGTTTCTGGTGGCAATGTGGAGACAACACAGCGTGTGGCAGATACAGTTTTACTTGCTTTATCTAAATTTTTAAAGGAAATACCTGCAGCATCATCAGGCACAATGATGAATATTATGCTTGGTGGTGAGAATAATGGCAAATACTGGTCATATTATGAAACAATTGGTGGAGGTAATGGTGGCAGGTATAATTCCAATGGTGAGTCCGGGGTGCACTCAAATATGACAAATACCCTTAACACGCCGATTGAAATAGCAGAAAAGGAATATCCAATGTTCTTCACAGCATATAAATTAAGACGTGGCAGCGGTGGAAATGGTTTGCATAAAGGTGGTGAGGGTATAATAAGGTCATTTTATGTTACAAATCAAACGTATATGTCTGTAATAGCTGATAGATTTATGGTTAAACCATGGGGTATACACGGTGGTTCCCCGGGCAAGACCGGATCACTTTATATAATATCATCAGGGAGAAAAAAAAGGATGCCGGCAAAATTCTCATCCGAATTAAATAAAAACGATGAGGTCATTATAGAGACCCCCGGGGGAGGCGGCTACGGTAAAATTTAAAAAAATATTGAAATATAATTTATTTCGTCATAAAATGTTCAAA
>NZ_LKBH01000274.1:0-6792 GCF_001402935.1 Acidiplasma cupricumulans
TAGTATCACCAAATTCTTGATAAAGGGATGAATTATGCATACTTTTTATAAAATTTTGATTATTAATTCCATTATAATTACCATATTGTATTTCTAAAGCTCTATGTGCATATGCCCCAATTTTAATTCCATAATCATCTATTTCATGATAAGACCATTCCAATAGCATTGTAATAACTTCATCAAAAACTAAATTCATATTCTCGGGGGATGCATTATTTGGGTCTGGAATTTTATTTAAAAACTTTAAATAAGCATTTTTGTATTCAGTATCTGCATTTTTATCTTTAATTTTTTGTTTACCATACTTTTTATGCCATTGATATATTCTTTCGTAACAGTCTTTTAAAGTCATATCTCTTGGAATTTTATCTAAATCATACTGTGATAATACCATAATATCGAACTTTGAATAATAATGTTATATAAAAATTTTTGTATTATTATTAGCAAAGTTTATATATTGTATTTTACTAAAATTTTGATTAAATATAAATTCTTTGTATTTTTTTCCAATATAAATGATTTATCAGTTTATTAAATGGTTACTAATTATAAATCTTAATCGATTGCTAATGCATTATAGATGCAATGTTATGCTTAGAAGATAATAAATAAAAAAATATTATTTATAAACATATAAAAATACTCTATACAACATACAAAATTTGATAAGTTTTAAATATTATCAATCAATAACACATCGATATGGATTATTATTCTAAGTTAATAATTTCTGAAGATTTTAACAAATTGATAGAAGAATTACAAAAGTCAAATATTAATTTTTCAAAAGATGAAATTACAGCTCCAATTTCAATTAATACACCAGATTATACTGGAAATGGTAAGATTAAAGTTTTAGAGGATAAAAATATAATAAACTTAAATCCAGAATTGGGATATGAATACATAAAAAATACTAATCATATTATAAGTGGCTATGACGAAAGTTTAATAAACATACCGGCTCTGGAAGGTAATGGTTATATGTTTGCTCATAGTTTAGTTACATTGAAATCAGAGAAATATATACCTATTGTAAAGCTTTCTCTTAATTTTTATACCAAATCCAGGACTTTAGTTAATAATTCTAACTTAATAAAATATGCCGATGATTTATCTATTCAATCTAAAATCGATTATGTACTTGATAAGATAAAGTTATTAGAAGAATATACAATTCAAAACTCTATTATACTTATTGATGGTCCTCTCATAGGAGGTCAGATAAGTGAATACAATATAAAGCTTAATTTAAATTTGTTAAAAAAAGGAGTAATACCTATATTTATTGTTAAGAATTCTGATAGTTCATTAATAGTTGATAATTTGTATGAAGGCCAGTATAACTCAGACTTTGAATTTGCATTTAAAATATTAAAGAAAGGTCAAAGAACTAGTTTATATATGTACCAGGATATAAATAGTAGGAATAAAAATAAAATTTTCACTTATATAAAACCCTATGAACATGTTAGTCCAATAAGATTCGAAATTCATGAAGAGACCTATAAATTTTATAAAAATCAGCTAGATAATATATTTAATTGCATTTATTATTTACTGCTCTCTCAGGGTAATGTTAATAATCCACAACCAAAAATAGTAGCTATTGCCGAAGAATATGCTAGAGAAGTATTAAAAACAATAAATATAGATGATATTATATTTAAATCAGGTTTAGTTCCAACAATGAATTATACCAGATTCGGGTGGTAAAATAATGTTAATAACATTAGGTGAAGAAGGCGGCAAAATAAAACTAATATCTAAAGAATCAGATAACGATGGAATACTTCCTTATGGCTCATATATAACTGTGGAGGATGAAGATAAAAAATTTATATTAAGGGTTGAAGAATCAGCACAAATAAACTCTTTTAGTGTATCCCCAATGCTAGCTGACATGGATATTAAACCTTTACTTCAGGATCAAAAGGTTAGAAATATTGTACTTGCAGTGAGAATAAAAGAAATACCTCAAAGAGAGGATGGGTTAAGTAGCTATATTAAACCTATGTTATTTGCAAGACGTTCTAATCAAGAAGAAATTGATTATATAATGAATAACAATAAAGGAATACCAGTGTTTTTATCGGCAATGTATGCATATGACTCTCAAATAATAAAGGATGAGAATAAAAATCCAATTTTAGTGAATATACCAGAAAAATTCTTTTTTTATCAAACTCTTATTACTGGGGCAACAGGATCTGGCAAAACTGCAGCAATGAAATATTTATCACAATATTTTGTGGAAAAATTGGATATATTAAACGGTCCAGGAGCTGTTTTAGCTATAAATGTAAAAGAGGATGATTTTCTATATATGGATAAACCTTCGAAAACTGAAAAAACGGATATTATTAATGAATGGGAGGCTTTGGGGGAAACTGCTCATGGAATAGATTCATTCAGAATATATTATCCGGGAAATAACATACCTATGTCAAAAAAAATGGATAAAAATAAGGCCGTAAGTATAACAATAGAAACTAAGAACTTAGATCCTGAAAATCTAAGCGGTATTATTCAGAATTTGTCTGCAAAGGGAGCTGAGCAAATAATAGATATATTTAGATACTGGCAGGCCAATGTTATGGGAAAGAGGGGCGAAGGATGTAAAATGTCTGATTTTATCAGATATTTGGATGATCCTGAGAAAAAAAGGGTTTATCGTGTTCTTACAGCTAATGGTGATACATATGAATATACCTTACATGCTGGAACATTAAATAGTCTTAAAAATGCTTTTATAACTGCATCATCATTTTTTGATAATCCAAATGCTCGGGAATTAAACGCAGATGACATTTTGGAAAGACGCAAAATGTCTGTTATAGATTTAAGTCAAAAAAATGCAATTGGATTCGGCGCTATTTTATTAAGAGATATACTTAACAAAATTTATGAAGAAAAAAGTAATGGAAAGTCTGATGTACCTGTATTAGTGATCATCGATGAAGTTCATGAATTTTATGGCAATTCCAAGACATATGAGGCATTAAAAACTCTTGATGCTATAGCTAGAAAGGGAAGAAGTTTAGGAATTAGTGTTATTTTTGCCTCTCAAAATTTGGAAGATATACCATCTGGTATAAGCAAAGTAGTAAATTCTAAGATTTTCTTTAAAGGGTATTCAGAAAGAAATAGAAATAAGAGCATAAATGACGAAGCTCTTGGTCCGGGTTATGCTATTTCTCAAATTTATGGGCTAAGCTTTGTGAAATTAATAAAATTTCCATTACCATTGGGTGGTTTATATGAAAAATGAGAATAATGGAATAAAGAGTCTTTTAAAGCAATTATTAACTGATGAAGAGTATAAAACATTAGAAAGAGCTATAGAATACCATGAATCACAGGGTGATGATTAAATGTTTGAGCTTGTGTATGATAATTTAAAAATAAATGTTAATGAGAACTATTCTAAAGATTATAAAGGTGATAATATATGTATATTAAAAGGTCCTAATGATTCTGGAAAAACTACTACTTTATCATTAATTAAATTTGCATTTTCTAATTTTAAATTAGATAAAATAGATAATGAAACTATGAAAAATAAAATAAAATTGATTTTAAACAATCCAGATTTTAAAATGGAATTATCAATATCTAGCTATAATAATAATTTTAAAATTAAAATAACATATGATAATAAATCAAAAATTGCGGAATATTTTATAAATGATAAGTCAGTTGGGTATACACGTTTCACTGAAGAAACTGAACTTCTCTATGAAGTTCCAGGTGAGGCCGTAAAAAAGCTAGATGGTATTTTATATGATATTAATAATAAACTATCTGGGTATGAAACTATATTGATAGAATATGAAAATCATCTTCGAGAAATATATAATAAGTTAATAGAATATGAAGAATATGAAAATACAAAGAAAGATATAATAGCAAATATAGGAGGATTAAATAAGAAATTACAGAGTATTACACCAATATATGAGGAAGATTGTAGGAATTATCAAGATTTACATAATAAGTATATATATAATGAATATCAGCAATTAGATTTAAAAATTTCAGATATTGAGGTAGAAATTAATAATTTACATAAAAAGATTAAAAAAGACAAATATAAAAATGTAAAAATTAATAAACAATTAAATGAGCTGATCAAAAATAGTAAAGACGTTTATGTTCTAATTAAATATGATCAGTTACTATTTGATGGATTTATAGAAAAAAATGAAGAATATCAATGGATTTTTGGTGAAGGATTAAAACACCTAAATGATGGTGATGATCTAAGTGAGGAATTAATTTCTAGGTTTTATAAATATTTTAATAACATAAAAGAGCAAATAGAAGAAAATTTAAAAAATAGTAGTAATAGTGAGAGCATTTTACAATACAACTTAATTGAACAATTAATACAGTTAATTAACCAATATATAGATAAAAATCCGATAATACCAATTTTTGATGACACTGCAAGTACTTTATTAGAAAGATTGTATAATGAGAGAAAAAAATTGAAAGACATTAATGATAAATATATTAAACTTAATGATTTAAAAGCTGCATGTGAACACATTATAAGTGAATTTGGTAAATTATCATCAAGTTTAAGGAATTATAATATTGAAAAAGATAAAAATAATCCTAAGATGCTAGGTGAGGATGAAATTAATGGTGAGGATTATCAATCACAGATTGATGAACTAGAAAAACAAAAAAATTTACTTCAAAAAGAAAAATTGAAAATAGAAGATGAATATAATCAATTAACAAGATCCTATAGTATATATGATCTCGATATTTTAAGAAAAAATTTAGAAAATGCTGAAGATAAGTGTAAAGAGGATAAAAAACTAATAGACTCATTAAATACCGACATTAAAGATCAACAAAATACATTGAATAGTTTAAAGAATATTGAAAAACCTGTATACACCATGACAAAAACTGAGATAGAATGTGAAAATAAAAGAATAGACGGATTAAAAAAGAAGCTTAAGAAGTATAAAGAATATATTGAATTATTATTAAAAAATCAATATAGTAATATTAGCCAAGAAAATACAGATAAAGTTTTTTATGATGCTCTAGGCAGTTATATTGCAAACATTATAAAATTTGTCTATCACCTACATAACAAATATGATTTGGCTGGGATTGATTTTATCAATAGGGAATATATTATAGATTCGCAGAAAGATACTAAAATTTCCTTTGATTCAATTGGTACAGGAACTAGTACCCTAAATGGACTAATGACTAGGATAAAACAGGGTACAAATGGCAAAAAACTTGTTATATTAGTTGATGAAATTGGAGATATGGATAATAGTAATTTGCAAAACCTAATAAATATTGCTGAAAGCCAGATCAAATCAGATAGACTATTACTAATGCTTATGACAAGGCCAGATAATAATAAATCAGAAGCATGTTGCGAATCTATAAAATTTAGTTGAGGTGAGATAAACTTTATGGAAAGAAATGATGATGTTAAGACTAACTTTTTGGAAAATTTAAAACAATTAATAGATTTCAAGAAAATAAATGTTATTGATGTGATAAAAAAAATTCCTGCTAAAAGATATGAATATTTTAATAAACTTAATAACAACAATTTAAACAAACTAAATTTAGATTATGGTGATAAATTAACATTGTCTAGAGATGGTTTAATATATGAAATAGGCAATGATAAATACGTAGTAACGTTAAAGGCCCTTATATTAGCTAGGTATGGAGTTACTAATATAGATGAATTTTTAAACGATTTAAATAAACAGTTTTTTATTGAGTTATATAATAAAAATACACAGGAACTAACATGGGATGAAAAAACTATTATTTTAACATTACTGGGATTAATGGCATGCGATAAAAATTCAGCTTTTAAATTTACAACAGATGAAAATGCTGAAGTTTTTCAAAAATGTGCTAAAGATGCTTTAATATTTTTACAGGAAAATAATGTAATAGATAGTAAATTTACTATAGATGACCTATTTAATTATAATGCTAGAGGTGAGCATAAGGTTCAAGCTAAAATGACAAGAATAAATAATATTCGTATTAAAACTAATAACATCTATTGTAAAGATACTAAACTTGGCCATTATTTAAAAATAATAATTGATAATAATATCAATAAAGATAACCTTTATTTTATACTTAGATTAATTTTTAATGAATTACCTAACAAGCAAAACCTTATAAATCTATTAAATAAAATGTATACCAGGCGTTATGAAGTATTAAGTGAAGATAGTAATATATCATTATCACTAAAACATAATTTAGAACATGATATTCTCATGTGGACTATTAATTAGAAGGTAATATAATGAAAAATTTAACACCATTAAGATTTCCAGGAAACAAAAGGTGGCTAGTAGATTATGTAAAAGATTTTATTATATATCACAAATTAAATAATATTATGGCTGAACCTTATGCAGGGAGTGCTTCTATATCATTGGGCCTATTGGATAAAGGTATTATTAAGAAATCATACATTAATGACAAGGATCCAATGATTTATGCATTTTGGTATTCTGTATTTAATTTAAATGAGGAACTAATAGAAGGAACCAAAGAAATTTCAACAAATATAACTGTTAAAAAATATTACGAATTTAAAAATCATCTTAACAAATCCATTAATTCGAATTTAAATAAAAATAATATTTTAGATTATGCTATAGAATTTTTGTTTTTAAATAGAACATCATATTCAGGAATAGTTAAAGGCGGTCCTATTGGTGGTAAAAAACAAGAATCAAAATATAAAATATCCTGTAGATTTGGATTAGA
>NZ_LKBH01000275.1:0-6493 GCF_001402935.1 Acidiplasma cupricumulans
TATTAATATATTTTTCATTAAGATCCATTGCAGTTTTTTCGTCTTTAGATTCTGTGAATATTCTTAATATTTTTTCCGTGCCCGATGGCCTTATTAAAACCCAGCCTGAATCCTCATATATCTTTATTCCGTCAAGTAGATCTGTTTTTTTATTTCCCAGTGCATCAAGTAATTTATTTTTAATAACATCCCAGTCATATTTTCTGGGTACTGACTTTTTTACCATGTAATATTTTGGTATCTCCTTTAGCAGTTCACTTATTTTTTTATTCTCACAGGCAAGCAGGTTGAGCATTAATGACATTGTCATGGCGCCATCTCTGCAGAACTGATGTTTACCATATATGACACCACCATTCTCCTCTCCGCCAATCACAGCATTGTTTTCTATCATGGTTCTGGCCACAATCGGGGCACCCACCCTTGTTACAATTATTTTTGCATTTTTTTGCTGGCACACATCCTTTAATGCATCAGAGCTGCTTGTTGGGGTAACAAGAGTTTCCCCGGCCCTTAATGTATATTTTGCTATTAAGGCCAGGCTTTCATTTCCATCTATAAAATTACCATTTTCATCTATGAATACGCATCTGTCAGCATCACCATCGTGTGCTATGCCTATATCGAATTTGCCAGTTTTCATAATGTTTATAAGATCCTGCAGATTTTCTGGTTTTGGCTCAGAATTTCGTCCTGTAAATTTTCCATCAGGGTTTGAATTTAATGTTACTATATGGCAGTTGAGCCTGGAAAGTAAAAGCGGGCTTGTATAATATGATGCACCGTTTCCGGTATCTATGGCCACATTTAATTTTCTCTCTGAGATCTTTTTAAAATTAATCAGTGATATTATGCCATTTATGTATAAATCCACTGCAGTATCATCATAATAAAATCTTCCTGCATTTTCCCATGAAACATTTTTAAATTTTTTATTCATTATTAATTTTTCTATTTCATATTCCTTTTTTTCATCTATTTCTGTTCCATCCATATCTATTGCCTTTATGCCATTATACTGTGGTGGATTATGTGATGCAGTTATCATAATTCCCGGAACATGATTTTTTTTGCAGTAATACTGCAGTGCAGGTGTTGGCAGTATACCAAGATAAACCACATCAGTGCCTGCGGACATTACTGCAGATGAGACCGCATTTAATATCATATCGCCGGTTATCCTTGTATCCTTTGCCATGGCTATTTTTTTAGCACTGAAGAATGTTGCCATGGCCTTTCCAACATCCATGGAGAATTCAGCTGACAGATCATCATTTGGTATACCTCTTATCCCATTGGTTCCAAAAAAATGTAATTCCATATAATGGTATTGTATGCATTTATAATAATTTTTTATTTTTTATATTGTAAACCCTGCCACGCCATGTAATATCTTTCATTCTGTTTGCCATGAAAAGATTAAGTGTATAAATAAATGGCATTAAAATTGCGGCAATTACATTTTCAGGCGATACCTTATTGAGACGCCTAATCATGTTCAAAATATATAATATCTCCGGTATTAAAAATAATAAAAAGAGTTTGTTATAAAATATGCCTGCAAATATGGCAGAGAAAAACAGAAACATGTAAGAAAAATAGAATAAAATTCCATAATAAAATATCTTTTTTGATGCAGCAATTGATAGAGCGGTCTGCCTGTTTGCCCACTCAAAAAACTGCTCAAAATTTTCTGGAGAATTTACCACAGGCATTGCCCTTTTTACATAATAAAGATCCAGATTTTTATCCTTGGCTATTTTTGTTAGTGCTGTATCATCCGATATATTGCTGCAAAAATAATCAAAATAATTGTTAAGCAGAGATTTTTTGAATGCAAGAGAACCTCCCCACCCAAATCTTGTTAGTTTTGCCTCCATAAGGCCCATGCCAACAAACCCCCAAACCTCCTTAACCCTGCTCCAGAATCCTCCAACAGGTTTAAAATATGGAAAGGTTGTGGAAATTCCGGCATTATCAATTCCAAGTGGCATAATAAGATACTTAAGCCACTGTGATGAGACCAGAATGTCAGAATCAGCAATAACATAAACTTCATAATCGGGATATTTTTCAATTGCAGTGCATAGGGCCCGCACCTTACCACTGCATTTACCGCACTGAAAATCTGATACAATGCAGTCTATTTTTAGTTTATTTATAATACTGCATGCAGGGTCATCAGGGGAATCAACAATTGTAACAGCATGGTAATCTGGATAATCCTGATTAATTATAGATTTAAGGTTCTCCTCCAGTGAATAATCCACACCACGGCATGGTATCATAACAAGCGTTCTTGGCCTGTAATTGTTTTCTATATCATCATTTACATTTTTATGTGTTTCTATTAAAATAAATCCAAGAGATACAAGCAGTAAAATGATTATATATATTACAAGCAAAATAAAATAAATTAACATTTATATTAATGAGATATCCCTTGTATCAACCTGGCTTACATTCTTTACAGAGGAGATTGCACCCTCAACCCTGTCTATTTTTCCCTCCTCATCTGGAACAATAACCTGAAACATTAGAGCCTTAAGGCCGAAGCCTATCTCCTCCTCATTAACACTATTTATCTTGCACAAATCCTTTATTTTCTCAGTAATGTCATTCTTTAGGCTTTCCAGGTCAATATCCACAGACTCTGGAAGCACTCTCAATAAAACCATTACATCTCCCATTTTAATCACGGCCCCATAAATCCACATTTTGGGCAAACATATGGCGTGGAATGTTCCCTGCACTGTTTGCACCTTCCTATAATCTCCTCCCCACAGTTTGGACATGGAAATATTGAATAACCGACCTCCACGAGTCCTATACCACATGATGTACAAGTATCCTTTGTATTTATATTAATCACTTCCAGTTCCTCATTATTTAAAAATATATAACCTTTATTTTATCAAAAAAATAATGACCATATTAATAATTACATTATATGGAAATAAAAATAGGGGAAAAAAATTTTTTAATAAAAGAGAATCAGATTTTTGTCGCATCTGAAAGGCCATTATATTACGGTATTATCTCAAGGCAAATGTCGAATATATGGAACGCACTTACAGACGCCAATTCTCTGGTATTAAACGAAAGGAATATGAATATAAAATACAGGATAGATGTTGGTGAAAATTCGATATTTTTTGCAACACCTGAAGAATAAATATTTGTACCATATAAAAGACTGATAACGGTTAAAGCCCGAATAATGATGGTATAAAGCCATCAACCACATTTAGGACCAGTGAAAGTATGAACAGGAATGCAAAAACTTTGCTGTTCCAGTAAAATACCTTGCTCCCATCAAGTGGGGGAACAGGTATTAGGTTGAAGAGCGCGAACCAGAAATTAAGAAGTGCAACATAATATAATATAAAACCAGCTATGCCGGTGCTTATAAAGATATATATAAGGTAAAATAACGCTCCCAGAGCAATATTTGTTCCCGGTCCTGCTGCGGCTATTTTTCCCTCGCTTTCAGAATCATAAAGTCCGGCAAATTCAACAGCACCTGGGGCTGCTATGATGAAGCCAAATAATGAGGTTATAAGCGCAAGAATTATTCCGAGATTCCATAATTTAAAAAATGCAACAGCGCCTAGCCTTCTTGCAACAGTCCTGTGTGCAAGCTCATGAAGCAGAAATGCAGTAACTGTTACACTAAATCCGGCAAGGGCAAAAATTGGCAGAAATGCCACGTTAATATGGTATATTCCACCTGTTAAAAACATTGTAAATGCCAGCGTTAATACTAGTACCGCAATAAATATATCATTTCTTTCATTAAATCTATTATACATCATTTTTAATCTCTCTGTTAACCGAATCCAGTATATTTATGGCATCAAGAACGCCTATATTAAATCTGGATACAATATCCATAATTGATCCTGGTTTATTTTCCAGGTCTTTATACATTGCAAGGGCGGCCTTTGAAATATTAATATTTATTTCATTATTCATGGCCCAATTAAGAAATATATAAAAATTTTTTGATTTTATAACATCATTTAAAATATGATTTATGTGATATATCTTAATCTCATGTATATTTTTAATGCCCATATTACGAATCGCCCTTAATACTTCTATTGACATCTGGTTATACTTATATTTATCTATGAATGTGTACGGTTCCCTGGATTCCAGAAAATCATAAACCTCATTTATGAAATATTCCGGAATAATTGATGTTGCAAGCTCTCTGTCAATTATTTTATTATTATCATATTCTTTTTTCAGAATTAATTTTGCGTATTCTATAACGTTTTTAAATTTCAATGAGGCTATTTTTCTATTTTTTAATTCAGATTTTACCTCATGGTTTATCATGCCTTGGTACTTTGTTTCCATTAAATATAAATCATTATACATAAAAAGTCTCGCATATGAATATAAAATATATTTAATATTATTTGAATTTATAAGATTCTGGAATTTTTTGCTTATGTTTAATATACCTTCATAATTCCTGATTGAATAATAAAAATCTATTAATAAATTAAATAAATAAATGGATTTAAACCTTCTGAAACCTGATTTTAAAAGGTACATGGATTCCTCCTCATTATTATTTAGATACTCTGCATGTGCAAGCTTTAAAAGAATGGCCTGGCTATTTCTGTTGTAATAATAAACAATCTTGAGTGTTTTTTCAGCCTCATCATAATTTTCATTATGTATAAAACCATCGGCAATCAGCTCACCAATAACATTATCATGTGTTTCATTGAAAACGTCCTTAAGGGCATTCATAATTACAGGAGAATCAAAATCCTTTAAAATTGCAAATGAATAAATTCTTCTTAATTTCTTTTCCACTAGTAGATCACCGAGGGGTATTAAATCACCCTTTACAATATATAAAACAGATAAAAGGAAATAATTACCAATTGATTTCAGGTAATCAATTGAATTGCCATAAATATCTACGGATTCAAGCAGCGTTTTAAGGTTAATTAAGTTCGCTTCAGGTTTTCTTATATAGGCCATAAGATAATTAAATATGGCCTCATTATACATTTTTTTTGAGAAATAATAATCACCCAAAATTGAATAAATTTTATAATTTACAAGACCTGTTTTTAATAAAAATCTGGCTGCGTTATCAGGATTTTCCTCATAAATTATATAATAGTGCTTGATCACATCGCTTACATTTAATCCATTTTTTAGAATTAATGCAGAATATTGAATTCTGTCTTTAAAATTATTTGCAAAATATCTCTTTATTCTAAGCAAATTTATATCATCAATATTCAGGTTTTTAAGTCTAGCATAAATATCCTCATTAGGAACAATGTTTGCCTGAAGTATCATATCATAAACATACTGATAAACACATGACATATCTTTATCAGAAATTGTATTGGCTATATCTACCATATCTGAATTTTTATCTATTAAGTATATTAAAAATTTCACAGCCATAAATTTTTCATTGTCAAGCTTTTCTATGGCATAATTAATGTAACGTTTTGCATCTGAATACTCCTTTTTATAATATTTAATAAGTGCCATGAAATAATTTATGAACGGATCATTATCGAATCCATCCATGCTTCCAAGCAAAGAAAGGGCCTGATCCATCCTCCCTGATCTTATTAATGTTTCCGTAACAGGGTATATAAAATATTTGGAATCATGCTCAGCAGTATCAATAATTCCAGAATAGATATCCATGATGTTCTCAATTAAAATTTTTATATCCCTAAATTTGTCCATGTCCAGCATATCATTTATTTTTTTTGGTATTGAATGTTTTTCAAAATTTATTGTAATCAATGATATAATATAGGCACACGAAATTGACCCTGAATTTATTACAGACTTTATGTAACTAAATGGGTCCTTTATTTTCCTGCCCTTTAAAAAATCAATTATTAAAGAAAGCAGTTCATAATCATACTTATACTTTTCAAAAAATTCCAAAAACCTGTTATTCCTGCTAAATAAAAAGATTGTATCAATGACCTTGCCATTACCCAGTATTGAAGGGTTTTTATTTATTTGTGCAAGCCCGGCATCAAACTTATTGGTGTATATTAACGCCGGAATATAATATTCAGGATACCTTTCCATTATATTTTGTTTTTCCATAAAATTTATAATTTTTTCATTCTCACCATTTTTATAATAATAGTTAAGTATTGTCCTGTATACAAAATCATCAGCAGAATTATTTTTAACCAAGTTTAATGCAGTTTCAAACTCAAGGTCAATGTCGCCGTTTTTACGGTAATAAATTAGCATCTGTTTCAATATGTCATTGTCTGTTCCGTACTGTTTTTGATACTCTTTAATATCATCCTCGGCCTCGAAAAACATTAATAGGTTTATTTCTGAATTTATTTTATATATAAGCTGTTCTCTGCTTAGGTTATTTTTATTATAATTTATATATGTAAGCGTGGATGCATAATCGCCTATTTTATACTCTATTTCAATAATTCTGTTTATAACATTTTTATTAATATTATAA
>NZ_LKBH01000276.1:0-6013 GCF_001402935.1 Acidiplasma cupricumulans
ATAGAAAAAACAATATAAACATTTATGGAAAAAAATGGTAATGAAATTGAAACAGATTTACTTCCGAGGCTTGACCGGCTTCCATGGAGTTCGTGGCACTGGAAGGTATGGTTCATACTTGCCGGTGGAATGTTCCTTGAGGGGCTTGTACTCTCAATAGGCGGTTCAACTCTGTCAACAGTCGAAAAATTATTTTCCCTAACATCCAGTGAGGCCGTGGCACTCACACCAATATTCCTTGTGGGTGAGATGCTTGGCGGAATCCTTCTTGGAGCCATGGCCGATATACGTGGAAGAAAGCAGTTATTTATAATTACCATGGCAATAATAGCATTTGGATCACTGCTATCAGCAGCATCAGTGGATTATATAATGCTGGCAGCATCAAGGGCCATTGCCGGCTTTGGTATAGGTGGTGAGCTTGGATCGGCAATTACAGCGCTTGAGGAGTTTTCACCGTCGAAAAACAGGGGTTTTTCAGTTGGAACAGGAAACGGTGTCATGTTTGATTTCGGCACATTTATTGCAGGATTTGTGTCATTTTTTGCCATTGCATACCTGCCATTGAGCTATGGCTGGAGGATAGCATTTTTAACCGCCGTGGTCCTTGCAGTTTTCATATTCATTGCAAGGCTTGATTTACCGGAATCAATAAGATATTTATTAAGGAAGGGCAAGGTTGACGAGGCGGAGCTTCTGGTTATTGGCATAGAGAAAAAAATAGAGGAGAAGAAGGGTAAATTATCCCCTGCAAATGGAACTGTAAAGGTTCCGGTTGACTATGGAAGACCGCAGGCATCAGAGGGCTTCAGTGTTATATTTAAAAAATACAAAAAGAGGATAGCATTATCATGGATACTTAACTTTACAGAAACATGGCCATATTACGCCGCATTTTCAATTATACCATTAATATTCACAAATATTTATTTCATAAAGTCAAAGGATACTGGATTAATATTAAGCGCGGTGTTGGGTGCCGGCGTTCTCGGCGTCTTTGTCTGGGCATACCTCCTTGATATTATAGGCAGAAGGCCGGTGATAATGCTCACATACATCCTTGCAGGCATAGTTGCAATTATACTTGGCGCCCTTGTGCACAGCATAGACTTCATTGCATTCATTGCAATTCTTTCAATCATGTACTTCTTTACATACGCTGCTGCGGCACTGCTTTATCCGCAGATAGGTGAAATGTTTCCAACAAGGGCAAGGGGTTCCGGTGTTGGAACCGCAATAGGATTCGGCAGGCTTGGTGGAATCATAGGGCCATTTGTCCTTCTGGCGCTCCTGTCGCATGGGCTTTTTTACGTCTTTGTTTCAACCGGAATTGTGCTAATTATCGGTGGAATAGCGGAGGTTATTCTTGGGCCGGAGCTTAAAAAGGAGAGCCTTGAGAAGGCATCAAATGATTACTGATTTTTTAAAAATTCTATTATTTTATTTTTTTCCTCCAGTGAGTTTAATGATAAATCCGCATTTTTAAGTTCATCTATTTTATATATTCCTGTGGCGACAGCAATGGCCCTGGCCCCTGCATCCCTGGCAGCCTTTATGTCCAGCGGCGTATCACCAATTAAATAAACATTCATTAAATCGATTTTAATGCCAAGCCTTTTTAATGCATACGAAACCAGTTCTGATCTTATCATACTGTCACTTCCATAGCCCCCTGTGGAAAAATATTTGGATATTCCGGCCTTTTCAGCACGAAGTTCCGCAACGCCCTGTATGTTTCCTGTTAAAAGCCCAAGTGTGTATCCAAGGTCATAAAATTCTTTCAATGCAGTGTTTACACCATTTAATAATTTATAATCCTCTGGTTTTATATTATTTTTGACATATTCAAGCATTATTTTAAGTGCATCGTTTATATGAACTGATATTTTGGCATCATCAAGCCCTGCCCTTTCCAGCAGTCCGTATAATATGCCGGTATCTGTCATACCGTGCCTTGGAAATGAATAAATATCAGTTTCAACACCGTAAACCTTCCTGCAGGCATAATTAAAGGATTCTGTATGTGTCGGCGATTCCTCCATTAGCGTTCCATCAACATCAAATAAAAGGAGCTTTTTCATGGAGGCTTATTCATAATTATAATATATTGGTTATGTTTAAAATGGAAGAATGATAACCATTGTAATATATTTCATTCATAAAATATGGAATAAAACTACTACAAGGATTATTATTATTTTTATGTCCATAACCTAATGGGGAAATGCTAAATAACCGATGTTTAATTTTTTTAACCTAATTAAAACTTCAAAAATCGATAATAAACATAATAATTATATGTGTTATATTTAAGATTTTTGTTTTATGTATATTAACATAAATACTTGCATAATTTAAATGGAAATCCAATTAAAAAAGGATTTTCCATATAAAATGAAAATTTTTAAATATTAGACATATTTATATTTCTTCGTTTATATAATATTTAATTATCGGCAATAATCGAAATATTTTGAATATAAGCAACATACTTTATATATAATGACAAAATAAATCGATGATGACAGATAAAAAAAGTGCCTTGGTTCTGTGGTTTAATGAGATAGATAAAAATGATGTTGGTATTGTGGGTGGAAAATCCGCAAACCTTGGTGAGATGGCAAGTACCGGAAAGATACCTGTGCCAAATGGTTTTTCAACAACGTCAAAAGCATATAATGATTTTATAAATTATAATAATTTAAAGGATAAGATACAGGGTATTATAGAGTCAACCAATGTCGATGATACTAAATCACTGAACGGTGCCAGCAAGGCCATTAAGGACCTTTTTTTAAAGGCAAAATTCCAGAAGGAATTTGAAAACCAGGTCAGGAAATGCTATTCAAAGCTGATACAATCAGAGGGAAATGTGTTCGTTGCGGTAAGATCATCTGCAACATCAGAGGACCTTCCGGACGCAAGCTTTGCCGGGGAGCAGGAAACATACCTTAATGTAAAGGGTGATGACGAGGTCCTTGAGAAGATAAAGGAATGCTATGCCAGTTTATTTACGCCGCGTGCAATATACTACAGGCAGAAGAAGAATTTCTCACACTTCCAGATAGCACTCTCGGCAACAGTCCAGAGGCAGGTCTTCTCTGAGGAATCAGGTGTTATGTTCACACTTGATGTATCCAATGGCGATACATCAAAGATTGTTATAGAATCAAGCTATGGTCTTGGCGAGTATGTTGTTGGCGGCACGGTGACACCTGATACATTTTATGTTGACAAGGCAACAATGAAGATAGAAAAAAGAATGATATCGAATAAAAATAAGATGCTCAAGTGCCTTGAAACGGGTGGAACCGAGGAGCTTGTTGTCAGCTCTGATAAGGCCATGGAGCCATCCCTTAATGATAGGGAAATCCTTGAGCTTGCCTCCTATGGAAAGGAAATAGAGGCACATTACAGCCACGCAATGGATATTGAGTGGGCCAAGGATTCAATTGATCATAAAATTTATATTGTCCAGGCCAGGCCTGAGACCGTATGGAGCAATAAAAAAACAGGTGATAATAAAATGGAGGTTAATGAGGAAAATGTTGAGAATGATGTTATATTGAAGGGTTTGCCAGCATCTCCCGGTAATGTTACCGGAACGGTCAAGGTTCTTTCATCACCGGATGAGATTTCCAAATTTAACAAGGGAGAAATTCTTGTCACTACAATGACAGCACCTGACTGGGTTCCTGTCATGGAAAAGGCCAAGGCAATTATTACAGATGAGGGTGGATTAACATGCCATGCAGCAATAGTTTCAAGGGAGCTTGGGGTTCCATGCATAGTCGGTACATCATCATTTGGAAAGAAGGCCACTGATATTTTGCATGATGGTGACGTTGTCACTGTTGACGCCTCCAATGGCGTCATATACTCTGGTAAATTTGCACAGGAGGAGGAAAAGGAAGAGGAGGAGGTAAAATACCAGGAGCCTGAGATAATAACAGGCACAAAGATCATGGTTAACATGGGAGAGCCATCACTTGCACCAAGAATAGCAAAGCTTCCTGTTGACGGTATAGGCCTCATGAGGGAGGAATTTATATGGACCGAAATAGGAGAGCACCCATTATCATTAATTAAGAACGGCCGTGGCGATTACTTTGTTAACAAACTTTCAGATGCCCTTGTGAAAGTATGCAGGGCGTTTGCACCAAGGCCTGTTGTGCTTAGATTCAGCGATTTCAAATCTGATGAGTACAAGAATTTAAAGGGTGGATCAGAATTTGAGCCGGTAGAGGACAATCCCCTTCTGGGATGGAGGGGCGCATCCAGGTACTACGATGAAAAATACATGGAGGCATTTAAATTAGAATTAAAGGCCGTAAAAAAGGCAAGGGATGAGAACCTGCTTAAAAACCTCTGGGTCATGATACCATTTACAAGAACCGTTGAGGAATTAAAAAAGGTTGTAAAGATAATGGAGGAAAACGGCCTTGAGAGAACCAAGGATTTCAAGCTCTTCCTTATGGCAGAGATTCCAAGCAATATAATACTGGCAGATAAATTCAATGAATATGTGGATGGATACTCCATAGGTTCAAATGATTTAACAATGCTAATGCTCGGTTCTGACAGGAACAACGGCAAGATGAGCTCAATGTTCGATGAGAGAGACCTTGCAATAAAAAGGGCAATTAAATACCTTATTAAAATTGCACACAGGGATGGAAAGATCGTATCAATATGCGGCCAGGCACCATCACAATACGATGAGATCGTCGATTTCCTTGTCAGGGCTGGCATAGATGATATTTCTGTTAATCCAGACACAGTTGTGCATGTGAGAAAACTTGTGGCTGCTGTTGAGAAGAGGGTGCAGGTTGAGGCAGCCCTTGGAGAGGTTTATAAGGATGATGACTGGGATCTTCCCTTATAAAAATATATTTTCCTGTTTTAATTTATAATTTTTCTTTAATATGTATGATGATGTTAATTTTTCAAAATTAATAATAACATAACCTGAATTAAAGAGCCTTTTAAGGATGTCCCTGTATTGAAGCTTGATTTCAAGTGCCTTTTTTATGTCATAATTTTTTAATGATATAAAATCTGGAAATATTTTCAGGCCAATGGTTGATCCTAAATTATTTAAATTAAATGAGACAATAAACTGTGATGCATCAATAAAATTTATGTACTGCACATTATCATAGGACCTATCATAATCATCATTAATGTACCATTCGGCAACAAGCCTGTCCGTTGGGAGCCCTGCGTTGATACCGTCATGCATTTCACCGTAAAAATTATCAATGTAGGTCCTTGAAAATGCACCAAGTTTGTTAATATTAAAATAGGCGTTGAGGCTCATCATGGGGTCAAAGGTCCATGCAATGAGGTCATATCCATATTCCCTCGCAAGCTCCATCTGCTTTTTCTTGAGCATATAGCCAACACCAGAATACTTTTTGTCCGATATAACACCGGTCATATGTGAATATAAATATGTTTTTCCATGCCTGTAACCGGGATATGAAAAACTGATGCCAACAATCTCTGAATTATCATATGCGGCCAGTACAAAACCTCCATGATATGCCATTGAATGTATTGTATCCTTAAAGCCGTTTAATGCACTGTCAGTGTTCCATGCCGATTTAATGACATCCATAAATGCGGAGATTTCAGAAGGATCCTGAATTTTTTCTATTTCCATATGTTACTGCTGATGTTAAAACCGGATATAACTATTTCCAATAATATATGAATTTATTATATGGAAAAAATGGTTTTATAAACATTATAGTTACTATGTGTAAATGATAATTTTATTGTTCGCCTACAGGGGCATCAAACATCCCAAAGCCGGAGTAGCAGAGAGAACTATTTATGGGGTCGGAGAAGACTGATTAAATTAAATATGGATGTTAATCTGGCTACCTTAAAGGTTGTGTACCATATTTGTGTATTTATAAATAATACCTCCTATTGAACATCTCCTTAATTTCATCATGGCATTTATAGTATCCGTTCATCTTCCTGAATGCATGCCTGGAATTGAATT